>NZ_JAPYKP010000101.1:0-20981 GCF_037179725.1 Mesorhizobium sp. Cs1321R2N1
ATGGACTACGATTTGGGATATTTCGACGATGAGACATGCAGGCTCGAACCACTCCAAAACCCGTTCGGGCCAAAAGTGTTACCCATGTCTCCGGTATAAACCGTAACCCATGTGTCCGGAACGGACCTGGAAATGTTGGCTCCCCGGGCCGGATTCGAACCAGCGACCAACCGGTTAACAGAGGTTTCCCACAGCATTCTCACGCGTCGGCTTGCAACACGCCGCGACATGCAATCCCTTGCACTGCAAGGCGTACAGTTGTTACACCATGCCGCACCCTGTCGCAATGTGTAGTGACAAAGCGCGTCTGTTTGTGTAGATCATCGTGTAGATCACACGAACCGGTTTCTCGGGGGACACGATGCCGACCGTCGAACTGACGGACAAATTCATCCAGGCGGCGAAGTGCCTCGCCGGCCGCAAGACTGACTATTTCGACACCATCGTGAAGGGCCTCGTGCTCCGCGCATCATCCGGCGGGCAAAGGACCTGGTATGCAG
Organism: Mesorhizobium sp. Cs1321R2N1; assembly: GCF_037179725.1. Classification (NCBI taxonomy): domain Bacteria; kingdom Pseudomonadati; phylum Pseudomonadota; class Alphaproteobacteria; order Hyphomicrobiales; family Phyllobacteriaceae; genus Mesorhizobium; species Mesorhizobium sp. Cs1321R2N1. The sequence goes on from NZ_JAPYKP010000101.1 coordinate 501, forward strand.
TCTACGGGCCGCCGGCGAAGCGCCAATGGCTGAAACTCGGCACCTATCCGGAAGTGCCGCTTGGCACCGATAAGGGCGCTCGCCAGCGTGCGAAAGATACGAGGGCGAAGGTCGGCGACGGCGGCGATCCTCTCGCCGACAAGAAAGCGCTGGCGGCATCGCAGACGGTCGCCGACATGGTCGAGAATTATGTCGCCCGTCGGGCATCGACGAAGCGCTCCGCCGATGAGATCGCTCGCCGGCTTCGCAAGAACGTCAAGGACGTGATCGGCGACGTGAAGTTAGCCGAGCTGCACCGCCGCGATCTGACGAAGTGCATTGATGCCGTCAAGGATCGCGACGCCCACGTTGAGGCCAATCGGGTTTTCGAGGACCTCCGCGCCATGGTGCGCTGGGCGCGCGGCCGGGGAGATCTCGACGAGAACCTGGTCGAGGGGATGGCGAAACCAACCGAGACCGCGGAACGCGATCGGGTCCTCTCCGCCGATGAGATTAAGACGGTGTGGGCGGGGCTGCCGTCGGCGGATATGCGCGAAAGCACCAGGCGCATTGTCAGACTTTGCCTGATCACCGCGCAGCGCGTCGGCGAGATCAGCGGGATGATGGTCGACGAGCTCGATCTCAATGCCGCGGTGTGGACCATCCCTGCTGCGCGTTCCAAGAACAAGCGCGGGCATGCGGTTCCATTGTCGCCGATGGCTGTTGGGATCATCCGCGACCAGCTCGCTGATGTGAAAGCGCTCGCCGAGCGTAAGGGCAGGGCGGTGCCGGCGTTCGTCTTCCCTGGACCAGGCGCGCGGGCCCCTGTCACCGGAGCATCGATTCCGAAGGCGATAAAGCGCGAGGAGCTCACCAAGCGCGGCTCGACCACGACTGTTGGCGTGGCCCCTTGGACGCCACATGACCTGCGCCGATCGGCAGCAACCGGCATGGAGGAGCTCGGGATATCGCCTTTCATTGTCGGCCATGTGTTGAACCATGTCTCAGCAACCAAGAGCACGGTCACCAGTCGTGTCTATGCCCGGTACGACTATGCGCGCGAGAAGCGCGAGGCTTTGGAGCTTTGGGCCGATCGCCTCGCCGGGATCGTCGCTGGCGGCGCCGAGGTCGTGTCGATCGGCGCGACCAGAAGCGCGGCGTGACCCATGGATCGCGCGTTCAAATACACCGCGGAACAACTGGTCGCGATCGCCGAGACGCTGGTCGTTGAGGTGGACCACCCCGAGTGCCGCCAGGTCGAATGGATAGTGGGAGAGTGGAAGGTCTATAGCGAGGATGATGTACGAGCGGATCTTGCGCGCAATGCAAAGATCGCGAATCTAGCAGACCAACTGCTCAGCGAGATACTGCCTGACGAATTTGAAATCGACGAGCATTTCGCTGACGATGGTTCGCCAGTGACGTTGGCCGGACACTTGGTCTCGCTGTTGAATTTGGTAGAGAAGACATCAGACGAGCATCCGCCGATGAGAGGCCGGCGGCCGCAAATACCGTCGGCGCTGTCGACGCGCCTCATCGAATTTTGGGAGAATTCAGGCCGGCGTGTAAGCCGCTCTTCGAAAGTGAATGGTAAAACGGATGAGCAAACTTCAACCGGGCCTTTGGTGAGATTTTTGCTGGCGGCGTGCTCGCCGGTATTGGTGCCAACACCAACGGCTGATGCAGTGGCTTCGGCAATTCGCACATACAGAAAAGCGGATCAGCGCTATGGTGAAAAGGCCATCGATAATTTGATCATTTCCACCATTTTGAAAGACCGTAGCCATTGAGCTTAGTTGAGTGTCGCCGAACCAAGGAGCGACACCATGGAGACTTCCCCGAAAGACCTATCCGACCTTAGCGACAATGATCTTGTCGACGAGGCCACCGCTTGCCGACTGATCGGCGGCAGCAGCACACCCATCCACCGTTCTACCTTGTGGCGCGGTATCAATGCCGGCCGATACCCCAAGCCGCTGAAGATCAGCGCGAGCACCAACCGCTGGCGCGTCAGTGAGCTGGCCGCCGTCGTCGAAAAGGCGGCTGCGGCACGCGAGGAGGCGGCATGACGATCGCCGCCGGCGTGCTCTTGCTCCTAGCGGCCGCTGCGCTCCGGACGCGTTACGGCCGAATGCAGCTCGCCATTTGGCTTCTCCGCGCGGGAAGCGCGCTCGTCGACGCCGGCACTCGCATCATCGAGGCGCGCCGCAGATGAGCGAGGCCGACAAGCTCGCCGCGGCCGAACGATGGTTGCGGGAGACACCGCGCCATGAGCGCGGCGGCACCACAGTACCGGCGCTGCAACGGCGGTTCGGCCTTTCCGCGGCCGAGGCCTGTGAGGTCATCGCCGCCAACAACCTGAGACTCGCGAGGGCGACGTGAAAGCAAAGGCTCTCGCGGCAGGCGTCGTCGACACCGATGACGGCGATCCCATGTCGCCTTCTTGGACGGACAGGCAAGCCTTCACCAAATTCAAATTCCAGTGGCTCGACCAGGTCGCTTGCGACGCCGAGCTTCCGCCTGTGGCGTCCCGGATAGCTATCCTGCTGGCCGACAGGTTCCTTTCCTATGAGACTGGCGACGCGTGGCCGGGCGTCCCCACGCTTGCCGGTCTGCTACAGATCAGTAGCACGCGCACCGTCCAAAACGCGCTCATCGCGATGCAGTCGCGCGGTCATGTGTCGATTGATGTGAGCGCTGGCGGAAGGAAGCAGACCAACCGATATGCGCCCACTCTGATGGGGGACATACCCTGCAAAAATTTGCAGGGTTTCGAGAGGAGTGAGGCGCGCCTTAACCCTGCAAAATTGAGCGCAGAAACCCTGCAAAATCCTGCGCGAAAACCCCGCAAAAAATTGCACCCGAATCCCTATGAAGGAATCCCACTGAAAGAACCCGGGGCAGGGCTGCCCAAAGCAGCCCCTGCCCATGTGTCCCGCTCACATTCAACGTCAGTGCCTAGAGACGACTCTGGCGCTAGCGCTTCGCGCGCGCCGGTCGTCTATCACCCTGACGGTTTCAATGTTGGCGTCGAGGTCGACGTCGTTGGTGAAGGCACGTTGATCATCAGGGAACGCGTCGGCGATCTGATGATGGCCACCGGCATCACCGGAGAGCAGATAACGTTCCGTCGCGTCGAAGGCCTGATGAACGTAGTCAGTCGTCGTCGAGAAAGGTTCCAGGGATGAAGCAGCTCGACTTTCATAGCATGCTTGGCGGTGGCGGGGCCAAGGTGATCGTGTTCCCCGCCAGCCGGCAGCGCGCGCTTGCCAGAGCCATCGCCGAGCGGATCGAGGCGCTGCCGCTCGCTCGACGTAAACGCGCTTGGGATCGCGCCGTCGACGATGCCTGCCGGCAGTGCGACTTCGCGGACGATCGAGCCGCCGAGGCGTATCGCATAGCCTTCACCGCGCTGCTCAACGAGGAGATCGCCAGGCTGCAGGTCCTCGCGCGCATCGGCCGGCGCGACGGCGGTGCCGCATGAACAGCAGCAGGTCAGAAGTCGGCAGGCGACGGCGGCGACTGTTTCTCAAGGGTTTCGATCAGGCGATCGGCAATGGCCCGATAGCGCCTGGCGTCGTCGGCTGTAATCACCGCTTGGGGATCGTGCGCCGCTGCGTTGCCGATGGCAAACAGATCCTCCAGCAGTGTCGACGTGTCTCCGTCGATGAAGTTGTGTTTTCTCAGCAGTCTCGACGTCCCTCGTGTACCAATTCCGAAGCGAGGGGTCAGGCCGGCTCGCTTCGCCGCGTTCGTCACAGCCTCTTCAGCGTCACGGCGGATCTCCATCAGAGCAGTTCTCGGAGAGATCGCCACCAACTGATCGAACCTGGACTGTTCCTCCGGCGTTGGAGGCGGCAATTCAGCTGGCGGGGCCGGCAACCGCTCGACGACCACCTCAGCTTCCTCGAGTCTCTGCCTGAACGACACCTCGGTATCCTTGTGCTTCAGGTACAGGCGAGGCAACAGCGGTCTGATCTCGCCGCGGAAGATCCATACTGCACCGACGAAAGCTGCCGGCCACGCGAGCGACGTGATCGAGCTGATGACCGAAGCAAAGAAATCGAGATAGTTCATTGCGGCCCCTCTCACCGGCCCCATTCATGCCGCGCTGAGCCCATCGGTCAAGCCCCTGGGGGGTACCTCAATCCTTCAGCGGCCGGTGGGGCTCCAACCGCACGGGGCTCATTCCGGCATTTTTTTGCTGCCACCCCGAAAAACAGGAGGGCCCCCTTGGTAAAGGGTAAGAAAACCAGCAAACCCATGGCGTTGACGGCTCCGCCGAGCTGGATGACAGCGGCGGGAAAGCGGCGATTTGCCGAGCTAATCGCGATCGAAATCGAGTATTCCGGGGCCTGTTCCCGCTCGAAAGCGGAACAGATCGCTGATTTTGTTGATGCGCGGACGCGGGCCGACACGCTCCGGCGTCTGCTCCGCGCCGAGGCGAGGAAGCGGGACAACATCACCCAGGTTATGGCGATCGGCCGCGAAATCTCAGCCACCGTCGCCACGGCTCGCAAGCTGGCGGACGGTCTGAACCTCGAGGCCGACGAATGACCCCACGCCGACGCGTCTCCCCGCCCCAGATCGACCCTGCCGAGATCCGCACGGCCGCCGGCACCTGGTTCGGCCCTGTCACGATGATGGCGACGGCCGAGCATTCCAAAGCCTACCGAAAACGGCAGCGCTCCGGCGCACTCGCCTGCAATGTCGAGGTGCCGCTGCATGTCCGCGAATGGCTCATCGAGAGCGGGCGGCTCGCTGAGGCCTCCGGCAACGATCCGGCCAGGGTGGCAGGCGCGGTCGAGCGGCTGATCCTCGAAACTTTCCGTCACGCCGTGACGCAGAGGCCTGCCGAACCGAAGTAGACCAGCCCTACAAATGTGAGGGCAAGGAATGCTGAAGTTGGTGAAGCCGGAGAGCGGATCGAGCCCAGTCGAGCGGTTCCGAGAGCGGCTGGCGCTGCCGTCGAAGAGCAACCTGCTGCGGCTGGCGGAGCAGAATTACGTGCGCCTCCGAGCAGACCGGCAGGCGGTCATGGATCGCATCGCCGCCCTTGCCGTCGAAGCCCGCAAGCCGCATTCCGTCGTCGATCATCGGCAGCTTGCTGCTCTCCAGGCCGAACGCGACGCCTTCTCGAAGCCGCTGGCGGCCGCAAGCGCCGAACGCGATCGGCGCCGTCGCGAGCACTCCGACAAGGTGCGTCAGGCCCAAGGTGACGCCGTGGCCGAATACGTGGCCGCGATCAACGACCGCTTGGACGAGCTCGAGGAGCTCATTGGCGTCGGTTCATCCGTAAACGTCGAGGCCCTCGCCGACGGGATCGAACTGCACACCGTGGTCGGGCGCACGCCGGCGATGCTCGATGGAATTTATCACCTCCGCCGGATCCTGCGCGGTCCGACCGGAGGCGCATCTTGAGAACCTCGGCCGGCCGAACATTGCGGGCGTCGATGCGACACGTCCAAAAGCAGATAGCCGCTCTCCTGGGCCGGCTGGGCAAATGTGCTCAGGCCAAGAGCGGTGAACGTCGCGAGCACCAGCGTTTTTTCCTAGGCGCCAAGGACTCATTTCGCGAAATGCAGGACGTCGATCGAGAGATTGGCGTCCTGCCGAGCGCTCCGGAGAGAGCGAAAAAGGCTGTCGAAGCATTGCATGCCGCAATGGTGGACATGCCTCCCGTCACGAAACATCGGCCGTTCGGCGAACCGATAACAGCAGGTGCGCCGGTGTCGGTTCTGATGGGCGCTCCAGGAACGTTTAATTTCGGCCCGGGCACTATCGACATGGGGCCGTTTCCAATCCCCGGCGCCGGGGGCAACTCGATGGCCGGCCGCCGCGTCAGATTCGGCGAGGACATTTTCCGAATCCTGATCTGGAAGGACCGGGCCGATGCGTCGTGATGAAACCATTCATGTCGGTTCGTTCGCCGCCCGCAACGTCGACAACAACCGTCGTCCTGGACGTGATGCCATCGACATCCGCCCGCGGGAGCGCACCAAGGATGCGCGGCGCCAGCTCGCGGGACTGAACCCAGTCGAAGGCGCCGCTCTCGTGAATCTCAAAATCGTTGGCCCGGTGACTGACGCCACATTGGCCCGGGTTCGTCGAGATCTTGCTGCGGCACCGGGCGCCAAGACGATCCGTGCCTCGATCGACTCGATCGGCGGCAACCTGCTGGCCGCTGTCGAGATATACAGGCTGGTGCGCTCCCATCCCGCGACTAGGACGACGGCACGCATATCTGGAAACTGCATGTCGGCCGCTATTGTGATCGCGCTGGCGTTCGATCATCGGGTCGCCGCGTCGAGCGCGCGCCTGATGGTTCACCGCTCCGAGATCGAGGCTCGCCGCGATGGCGAGCGTTGGACGACCCACCGCCACGGCCTCGCCGCGGCACGCCTCGAGGCCGCCGATGATGCGGTGCTCGCCATCCTTCAGGAGCGCACCCTGGCCAGCCACAAGTGTCTCGTCGACGAGCTCTCGCACGAGCGCGATCTTCCTCTCCCTCGCGCGCTTGTCGCCGGTTTTGTCCACGAAATTGAGGGCCGGCCGAGCAACTGCCGGCGAGATTGGCCGGAACGGATGCGCGCCAGACTTATCCAGGGCTCATTCATGATCGGCGGCCTTGAGTACATGTTTTCCGAACAGTTCATGACGGCGTGCCGATCGGCGCCGGGGAGGCCGCTGTGACCGACAAATCGAAGAACCCATGGGCCGAAGTGTGGGACAGCATGTGCGCGATCGGCACGCGTCTCGTCGCGCTCGAAAAAAAGACACCGGGGATTTCGATGCGCGTAGGGCCGGCTCGGCCACTGGCGACCTCAGAGCGGTCAGAGACCTGGCGAGAGATTGAGATCAACGGCCAGGTCTTCCGCGTGCTGACGATCGAGGACGAGTGATCATGTCGGCACAGATCCGCCCCGCCCGCGATCTCCTCGCCGCTGCGCACCAGTTTCATGACGAGGGGCGGCCGATGATCCCCGAGATCGGCTTCATTCCCCGCATTGAAGGCGTCACGGTAGGACACCGGCACTTTGACCTCACGTCCTTGGCAGGGCTTGCGCGCTTGGCTGAAGGCGCGCCGCGATCTTGGGCGGGCGGCGCCCGCAAACCGCCAGGGCATTAATCATCAATCCCCCAATCGATGGAGCGTTTCAAAATGACCTTCCCTATGCCGGCATTTTCGCCCACGCATCCGGAGGCGGCCACCGCTCCGTTTTCTGCGGTCAAGCTGCTTCTCGGCTTCAACGGCACCAATCTCGCGACAACGACCACGGACGAAAGTGCGTCCCCACATACCTGCACCTACAGTGGCACCGCGCGGATAGAGACCGCGCAGCAGAAATTCGGTACCGCGTCTCACAGGCCGGGGACAAGCGCCAATGGGGCGCTCACCGTCACCTATGCCTCGGACCTTAACCTTGGAACCTTGGCGAGTGACGCTTTCACAATCGAGGCGTTTCTGCGGACGACATCGATCAGCGGGAATCACTACATAATCAGGCAATATGGGAGCACCGCCTCCGATGGTGCTTGGTATCTTACCGTTTTTTCTGGCGTGTTGACGTTTGTGAAGCGCAACACGGCCGGGTCAATTGTGACTGTTTCCGAAAGCGTCACATTGGTGAGCGGGACATGGCACTACATTACGATCAGCAAGAACAGCGCAGGTAAATTCCGGTTGCGCTTCGATGGTGTGATGGTTGCAAACGCTACGCCGGCCGATGCGACGATAAACCCGTCCGTTCTTGCCTTGTCGATTGGCAATTTGCCGGGCAGCAATGTCACCAACACAAACGACTATATTGATGAAATCAGGATAACCAAAGACTACGACCTTTACGACACCGACGCCGATATCGCCGTGCCGACTGCGGCGTTCCCAAGGTCGTAGCCGTCTATTCGCAGCCAACCCCGTCGTGATCGCGATCCAGGTGGTTTGGATCTCCGCCGCTGACATCCACCGGGCCTTGGACGACCGGGTTGTTGCCCTTGCCTCCAGCGCAGTCGAGATCGACATTGGCACCTCCACCGGCCGACGCCTTCTGCCTAAACCCCATCGCGGCGGCGACGCGTCGCCCGTCGCCTTCGATCTTGGTGTTACGCGCATCCGGGGGAAACGGATCGATCGTCTGGATGCCCTGGTTCGCCAGCATCGCGTCACCGACGCCGAGGGTGACGGAATCGCGGTGGCTCATATAGTCCGCGCAGCCCGTCAAAGCACAGGCGCCGGCCAGCAGCAGAAATGAAAGCAACCGCATGTGTTGAAGTCCCCTCGGTTACTTAGACCAGAAAGGTGGAATTCTGTCGAATCCACTTCGTCACGCTATCGTCGAGCGCGCCTCCATCCGGCGGCCATCGCCTCATACTCGGAGCAAAACCACTTTTCACCGTACTCGGGCCGGATAATGGTCTCTGAATAAAATTTGTCGCCTGGCATGTGATAAATGCGCTCTCCGGTGTTGATGCTGATGTTGCCTTTGATGCTGCATGTTGGATTGATGGCCTTCGGCAAGGTCAGCGCCGGCAAGCCTACGCTCACGACATATGTTCCGGCACCGGCGCCAACGAACGCGATGATCGGCAGACGCCAATTCCAACTAGACCCTGAGGGACCAGCGGCCATGCGAGATCCCCCCCCCCTCTTGCGACGCTACCCTTTTGGGTCGTCAATTCACATGAGATGGCAATCTGAGTTCCTGAGGGTGCCATCTTCATGTTCGACGTTCATGCCGCCGAAACCATTCCGCGCCCGATATTCCATGAACACCCGATGTCGGCCGTCGGAATCAACCGGGCCGATCCGAGTTTCAACATGTTCGAATGAACCGGGGTCTCGAAGTTTAGCCTTAACTCGAGCAACCAGGTCCCGATTTGATCCATCCCAGGCGGACAGGCAGTGGAAACCCTTTCGGTGTTCCTCAGCCGTTTCGGCATAATCCTTGCCTACCGACCCGCTACCCCCGCCGCACGCTTTGACCCCAAGAAAAAGCACTACGGCCAATCCAATGACTGTTCCGCACCCGGCTGGCTGTGCCGCCTTTGTGCTCATGGAGCGTCTTTCTCGTGGCCGGTCCCACCAACAACAGGCTTGGCCTCAGCAGCACGCTCGCCGCAGGGTACTGCGCGAGAGCAGCACTGAGGTGGAGCAGCACTCCCGGACTTTTTAGCCACTTTGGACATCAGATCGGCGCCGGACTAATCCCGGCAGCCCTGAGCCGCGCACCAAGCTTCGACCGAGTTGCACAAGCGGCCTTGTCACCGCCGATGCATTTGTTGTTGGCGTCTGACCAGTTAAGCAGGGCCGTGTTTATCCAACTGCCGGGTGCTCTCTGTACGCCATAGGGCGTCGGTGGCGCGCCGGCTACGGCTGCCGCGGCGACTGCTCCCTGGCCGTGCGGGGCTCGTTTCCATCCGCTCATGATGAGGCAGTTCTTCATGTACTGATCTTCGGCAGCCAAGTTGCCCAAGGCGTTGCCGATTCCAGCCCCCGCAACAAAGCCCGGAGACCCGATAGCAATGTAGCCTTGGTCTACCGATCCTTTTCGCATTTCGCACTGGGCGTGCGCTACTTCGAAACTAGGCCCATATCCGATTTGCATGTAGTCAGCTTGATTGCTTGTTTGACAGCCGCAAAGCGACACAATGGCAGCGAGTGCCATCCACCTATTTATTTTCATCCCCTAGCCCCTCCCAAGGCCAAGAGGCAGCATCTATCAAAGTGGACATCTCTGCAAGCGACCGCAAATATTCTGGCAAATTTCGAAATTAATCTGCCGAAGCGGAGACTTGCTAGCGAAGCACCAGATATACTTGATTATGACGGACGGGGCTCGTGCTCGCGATGAGGGTTAGCCATGCCGATCGGTAATGCCCGCCATAAAGTTGGCGAGTATCCTTGACGCCAGGGCTTCGATCGCGAATTCCCAAACACTGACAGTTTTGAAACACCTGAAGGGCTACCATAGCCCGCATGCTGAATCGACTTGGCCAGTTCCCGTGCGACGTCCACAAGATCGCCGAGCAATGCGGCGTCAAGATCCTCAGGCCGGCTCTGCATGGCGCGATGGGCGGTAAGCCGCGGGTCTGCTTCTGCCCGACCACGTTGAAGCGCATCGGGCAGGCGCACGGCGCCGATCACCTCCGCCTGGTGCTCCGCCTCATCGTCGAGAGTGACGGCAACGCCGCCGAGCTGCAGATGGACACGATCACGGCCGTCTCAGCCGTGGTGCTCTCCGGTCTCGTCGAAATCCGCGCCGATCTCTTCGACAGCGTCGACCTCGGCCAGGTGCGGGCATGGGCGCAGTTCGTCAAGCCCGGCTGCACGACACAGCAGGCGATGGCGACCGCGCTGTTATGGCTGCTGGCGAGCCCGGAGCGCGTAATGCCGAAGCTGTCGGCCGAGGAAGCGGCGGCGGAAGAGAAGCGCGTGGCGATCGCCCGCAAGGGGAGGGAGAACGCGAAGCGCCGGCGACTAAGGGCCGCCGGGGACGATCGGGCCGCCTTTGGGCCCTGACCTCGAGGACCGCGCCGCCGACGTCGAGATCTGGCGCGATCTCTTTGGCGATGACTACCGCCGGTCCGGGAAGCAACCGCCGAGGACGGGCTGGACGCCGTGGCAGCGCGGAAACGGTGACGTCGAGATCGGCCGGGTGTGGTGGCAGGCGCGTTCGTTGCATTTCCCCAAGGCGAACGTCACGCTGTACTTCGACGGCTCCGAGGTCGTCGGAGAGGACCGCTGGGGCTTCCACGGCGACAAGTTTCAGATGAAGAAGCCGCCGGCCGACTGGAAGCCGAGCCCACACATCGCGGCGGAACGCGATCGCCAGATCGCGGAGTTCCTGGCGCGAAAACGTCGACAGCGGGAGCTCGCCGGATCGAATCGCGCGTCGAGTTGATCCCGTCCTGCGTCGACTCTCTAGACCTTCAATTGCTCAATGCGCGTGCTCTTCATCGGAAGTTCGAACATCGCTCCGCCGGCGACGATTTCCGATTGCTTTTCCATCGTGCTCCAGAGGGCGAGTAGCCGCTCCATTTGCTTGACGACCGGAGCCTTATAGAGACCCTTCGAAAGAAAAAACCCGACGAGCCGCGAGCTGCGAAATGCAGCATATTCGACCTTGTTCCGGGTGATACGTCGATCGCCAGAAATAACTATCCAACGCCCCTCCACGCTCAGTTGGCCAATCCATGCGACATCTTTCACGCCTGGCCCAAACTTTTCTCTGATATGGACGATGTTGTGCTCGCCGGCAAACAACGCATTCAGAGAACGGGCGAGAGCGGGCGACAAGTTTTCGTCGACCAGTACTTTCACGCCGCGCTCTGGAGGCTCGCTTCGAACTTCACAGCATCTCTAATGACGGCGGCTGATACGCCGAAAAGGCGCGCGACTTTATCCACAGATCCTTCGGCCTCCACGGCCTGCGCGAGCGCAATGGTCGGCACGCCATATTTGGCGGCAATCGGTTGACCGAACGAACGATTGGGATCGACCACGATAGACTGCTTGCCATTGAACGGCCGCCAGCGTGCGACCGCTTCATCCTCGATGTCCAGATCCTTAAACGTCCGGTCTATGACTTGGCGGAAAACATACTGGCGCCTTTTCAGGTCGAGCAATTTGGCTTCGCCAGAACGTTCGATGCTCTCAAGAAATATCGTCCGACCATCGGTCTGAAAACGCCTGGTGGAGAACGGTCGATCATCGTCGACGCATTCACGCGCATACTCCAGGCAGTTCCGAACCGCCAAAAGGCCGACGCCAACATCTGTGAACGCTTTGACAAAGCGCAACTCGACCAGATCACGGAAGCCGATTTCTAGGTGATTGTCGATGACTGGCCACTGTGATGACCAAAGCGGCGCGATTCGATGCTCGACCTGCTCGCGACGATAGGTATAGCCCTTCATCCACCTCGAGATGTTGAGCGCAGACGTGCCGATGAGGCGCGCGGCCTCTCCGAGGGTGTAAGAGCCAACCCCGAAGAATTCTCCGTCTTGAATGTTCTGGCGTACCGTCATGATGAGGAAGAGTTATCCACTTTCGTGGGCCGTGCAAGATATCTGTTGACCTTTGGTGTATCTCTACGGCCTGCCGGCTATCCGGAAGATCTACCGCAGGGGCAGGACGAACGCGAAGCAGCGGCGATTGCGGCGAGAGGCGGGCGCCGAGCAGGACTAAAAGAACATGCCATTTCCCCCATCCCCTAGACTTGCGGGAACGCGTCGGCCTCAAGCTCGAAGATCCGGTGCACATTGCCCAGCATACGCATCTTTGCCGAGATCTTCGCGTCGCGAGGGAACGGGACTTTCTCTTCCGCATCCCAACCCTGTTCGCTTCCAGCGACCTTGCGTAGCAACAAGAGATCGATGCGGGCATACCCAGGCCGGGCGCCGCGATCTTCCCATCCATTGATCTGAATAGGAAATTCTGCCCCTTCAATTTCGCCGTCTGCAGTCTCGACCTTCCAAATTCCAATATAGGCATCCATGTGCTCGGGGTTCGTCGTTGTGGCTGCCGAGATACCGGTCACAAACACGGCCCTGCGGTTCCAATTGACGATGCGGACCACCAATCGGTTTTCTTCCTTGAGATGCTCGACCACGTCGAGCGTGGGGTCGTCGTCTCCGATCGTAAACCGTGTTTGACGCCGAGCCTCTTGCCATTGCCCGACCAGATACGGAAGGCTGGCGGCAGCTGCGATCACGGCAGCCCAGCCACTCGACGCGCCGATCCATTGGCGCAAACATTCGGCTCCGTTGTCATCGGCGGCGCAGAGGTCGCCGAAATCCCAGTAATAGGTGAACCACATCAAGCCGAACATCGTGGCGAAGACCACCATCCCCAAGGCTACGACCCAGTTCCCATCTTTCCAAAACCACATGGCGGAACGCATAGCACGTCGGTTGCAAGCAAAGGCTGCCTATTTCTTCTTCGGGGCGATCGACCGACCACAGAGTGAAGATCGTCTCGAAGGATCACCGCCGGGCGGTCAAGAAAAGATCAGCTAAGCCTTGTCAATCCCAAGGGTTAACTGCTGGGTCCGGCAGATGCTCCGAACGATGAGGAATGGCGCGAAAAGCGGCCGCGACTTCAGATACATCCCACACGAGGCGGCCCTCGATAATGCGAGCATCGGGCATCCGTCCATCCTGTACGAGCCTATCGAAGAGCGTGGCGCCAATCCCTATGAACGCGGCGGCCTGGACGCGATTGACGCCGATCGGCGGCAAGCTGTCGGGAAGAACCGTGGTGGGTTGCTTTGGCATTTGCCGAAACTATTCCGCGCGCCCCAGATATCCGCGCTCGCTTGACCACTCCCGGAACGCAGTTCTCAGCGCCTCCGGGCGCGAGAGATCAGATCCTGATTCGGCGATGAAGCGGTCCAGCGCCTCCAGCAAATCGGGGTGCAGGCGCACCATGACAGGCGCACCGATACCGGTCGGCTTCGGCCCGCGTTTTTTCTTTGCTATCAGGGTTTGCTCGTCCATGGAAACTCTGCTACCACTATTTTTGTTCGGGGGGAATTCGTTCCGGACATCCATAAGAAATCATAACAACAAATTGGAGAACTCCGATGCCGAAGATGCATGTCTCGGCGGGCGCAACCGTGCCCGCCATCCACCGTCGCACCATCCTGAGCGGAATAGCCGCACTCGCCACGGGCGCCGGTCTACACCGCGCTATCGCGGCTCCGCCGGCACCGGAAGACCTCCCAGCGCTGCCGCGCGCGCCTGTGGCCACCTCCGCGGGCGATCCGGTTCTCGATCTGGTCAACCGGTTCCGCGTGGGCATCCTCGCCTATGATGAACAGGCCGGCGACAGCGATGACGCCGCCTGCCATCGGCTCGCCGCAGTCACATTCAGGCCGCCGATGGCCGAGATCGAAGCCTGGGAAGGGCCTGCAACAACCCGAGCCGGTGCCATGGCGGCGCTGCGCCTAGTCAACGACGACCTGCGCGACTGCGGGTCATCGGACATGGTGCGGCCGCTCGTCGCCGCCGCGACGGCCTATTTTGACACGGAGTTGCGGCCATGAACGCGCTCGACCGCCGCACCATGCTTGCCGGGTTAGCAGCCATCCCGTCCGCGATTGCCACAGGGACCGTAGCGGCCTCCGCAAGCGTCAGCCCTCGCGATCAAGTCAACCTCAACGCCGCAGCCCTGGCGGCTTCGATGCAGGCGCTGCACGGCGGAGAATGGCGGCTAATGATCGACCACGATTTGCATATGGTGATCGTCTCCAGGCGACTGTCATGACCGACTTACCAGTGGTGAAGGATGTGCGGCCCGCGCTGTTTTTGGACGAGGTCCGCGTCATCGTCGAGAACGACGTCGTGCATTTGGTCGGCATGACGACGGCCGACGGCAACCGGGAATCGGAACGCTTTCCGATTTCTCACGTGGTCATGAGCAACGAAGCGTTCCGGCGTATGCTCGTCGACGGTCGCACCAGGCTGGCCAAGGGCGGACACTAAAGGCCCGCATATCCCCCGCCGTCGAAAGGCGGCGGGGGTTATCGCGCGCCGCCAAGTCCCAGAGATTCCAATAACGCAAACAGGTCGCCTGTCCTGGTCGGATGCCTCGTGACAGACTTCCAGGCAGGGGCAGTTCCGCGTTCGCCCTCGTCCAGTACGTCAAGGACTGAATAGCATCCAGCGACTTCGAACCCGGCTTCTTCCAGCTTGAGCGTCGCAGCGCACATCTGTGAACCAGATGTCACCATATCGTCAAACAAGAGGATCTTCCTGTCCGGTTTTCCGACTATGGCCATGTTTCCCATGTGCTCATCGACATTCCTGGCCCGCTCGTTCAGGTGCGCCTTTCCCACGGCGCCGTTCCAACGGAGATGGTCGTGATAGGAGAGCGCGCCCCCGCTCAGGTTCGCAATTCCCCGAACCAGAACGAGAGTTCGAAAATCCTGCTGAGAGCCGATGACCGCCGAACTGTTGGGGATGGGAACGACAACAGCTCCAGACCCACCATCGGCCACCATCTTGGTTGCGAAGACACTACAGAGCGACGTGACGAACGTGCTGCGGTGTTCCCTCCAGACAGTCCCGATGCCCGGCCATTTGAACCTGGCTTTGTCGGCCAATTGATCGCCTTTGACGATCTTTTTTATCTGAATGGCGTCCCATTCGTCTTGATTACGTTCTGGCCCCAACGTGGTCGAGGTATTATGGCGAACGAGCGACCATACTTTCACCTCGGTCATCGGCGCAGCGCATCCAGCAATTCGCGCGTCGAGGCAAGGACCCTGGTCTTCGGGTGATGGAGGAACTTGGCCGGCCAGGTGAGGCCAGGATCCTCGGCCACCGACTTCATGATGAACAGCCACCGCCCATTGCGCTGGCACTCCGCTGCCTGATGCAGCGTGCCGGAGGTATCGGAGGCCTCGACGATCACCGTCGCGTCACTCAGGAGTGCCATGACCCTGTTCCGCTTCGGAAAATTGGCCTTGAAAACGACGGAGCCTTCCTCGAACGGCGAAAGCAGAAGATGATCGGAATAGATTTCTTCCTGGAGCCGCGCGTTCTCCGCGGGATAGGCTTTGCCCAGTGGTGTCCCGATCACTGCGGCGGTTGAACCGCCGGCAGAGATCGCCGATGTGTGGGCAACGGCATCCACACCTTTCGCAAGTCCACTCATGACCAGAACATCGGCATCAGCCAGTTCTGCCGCAAGTTTCCGAGCTCGCTTCGTACCCATCTCGCTGATGTCGCGGGTGCCGACGATCGAGACAGCCAGCTTCGAAAGCAGATCGACGTTGCCGGCGTAGTGGATGAAGACGTCCTTGGCGCCGTAGGCGCGCAACAGATCAAGTTGCTTATCGGAGCCCGTTGTGCGACCGAACTTCTGGAGGAGGCTCTGGAGCGTGACCGTGCGCGTTTGCCGGGGCGCGTGATAGCGCCCGCCATTCCGTTCGTGCGTGGCTGTTTGGTTGAGCATGCCGGCCCGCTCCATTGTACTCAACCCGCCCCGTCTACCCGAATCCCACCGGAACGACCATAGAACGCGTTGCAGCGCAGCGCTACAGGCTACGTCAGGCGACGCGGATTGTCGGGCAGGGTGCTTCGGCCCTCATGCGGCAATCATCATTCCCACCACAATCCCGACGCCGATGGCGATGCCAGTCACCAAATTGCCAGTCAGACGAAGCGTCCAGGTGATAGCGGCGGCACGCCAATCCCGGCTCTGCTGCGCCTGCAGCAGGCCGATCAACTCGTCAAAAACGCGTTCCATTGTGATTTCTCTCCTTCGCGCGATTCCCGTGTAGATCGGCGCCTAGCGAAGTCGAGTTGTGTAGATATGCTGTAGATCAACCGATTTTCGGCCGACATGGAAAACTCTTAAACCGTTGAAAATGTTGGCTCCCCGGGCCGGATTCGAACCAGCGACCAACCGGTTAACAGCCGGTTGCTCTACCACTGAGCTACCGGGGAACGGAGGCTCTTTGAGCAAGTGGCGCAGCCTATAGCAAACCCGTTTCGGCTTTGCAAAGCAGCATTTCGCATTTTGCCGAGACTTTTTCGCGCGGTGGTTTCTCGCAATCGGCTTTGCCCGCCCACATATTAGCCGTCTTGGCGACGAGCGCGGAACCGAAAGGGCGGTCGCGGCTTTCGTAAGATGGCATTATCGAGCCCCCAGACAGGCAGTTTTTCGCAATGACGGCAGCGGACGAAAACCGGATACCCGCACGAAAGATCTCGGTTTTCGGGCGCGAATTCACCATGCCGCAGTCGCGCGGTCTCAGAATCACCATCGGCGTGCTTTTGACGATTGGCGGCCTTCTCGGGTTCCTGCCGATCCTTGGCTTCTGGATGGTGCCGCTCGGACTGCTGGTACTCTCCTACGAAATCGCCATGGTCCGTCGCCACCGGCGCCGCTTGGTCGTCTGGTGGGAGCGGCGACGCCGGCCGGACTGAGCGGCCCTTGCCGGCGCATCTCGCACGGCGGTGGCCTTCGAAAGAGAATCAATCCTGGCGCCGTCTCTCCGTGCCGCCGACGGATTCCTCCGAATCGGGTTGTGCGCCTGCCTTCAAATCCTCGCTGATCTCCTTCAGGACCGCGGAAGCCGAGGCCAGACGCGCGCGATCACGCGGCGACAGCCTGCCGGTGCCTTCAATTCTCAGGCAGTCGATGGCATAGCGCACCAATTCCTCGCATCCCAGCAGCGACACGCTTTCCGTTTCGTGCGTTTCGTCCCTTGGCTTTGCCGTGGGCATGGCGCAGTCCTCCCTGTTTCTCAACGCAAGCCGGTGCGCGGCGTTTCGTTCGATCATCCGCCATGCTTAACGGATTGCTAATAGGGCGGTTGTGACGGCGATCTGACAGGGGGCGGAGCCGGCGCAGAGGAAAGCGTTCGGAATACGTCGTGGCCGCTTGACGGCATTTTCGCCGCAACCTATTGGAACCGGGTGGAACGCCGGGAGCAAAGAGGCCTCGTGGCGGAGTGGTTACGCAGAGGACTGCAAATCCTTGCACCCCGGTTCGATTCCGGGCGAGGCCTCCAATCTCCAGGCCAGGCTCCCGCGCGTCAGCGCCGGAGCCTGAGCGTCCTGTCCAATGGACCGCGATTGTGTCGCGGAAAGCGAGGCTTGGAGCATGAGCGCTGATTTTTCCGAACTTCGTGTCAAGATGGTCGATGGTCAGGTTCGCACCACCGACGTGACCAGCGCGCCGTTGCTCGACGCGATGCTTTCCGTGCCGCGCGAGGTTTTCGTTGGCGATCGCCAGCGCGACCTGGCCTATATCGACGAGGACATCCGCATCGCCGGCAGCGCCGATGGCCCGCGCTACCTGATGGAAGCTTCGCCGCTGGCCAAGCTGTTGCAACTGGCCGAGATCAGCGTCACCGATTCGGCGCTCGATGTCGGCTGCGGCACCGGCTACGCCTCGGCGATCCTGTCGCGCCTGGCGAGATTCGTCGTGGCGCTCGAAAGCGATTCGGCCTTGGCGCAAACCGCCGCGTCGACCCTGTCCGGCCTGGGCTGCGGCAATGTGACCGTGGTTCAGGGCGCACTGGCGCAAGGCCATGCGGCAAAGGCACCTTACGATGTCATGTTCATCGGCGGCAGTGTCGGCAAAGTGCCGGCGTCGCTGCTCGACCAGCTCGCCGAAGGCGGACGCCTGGTCGCGGTCGAAGGACAGGGCAATTCCGGCGTGGCGCGGCTTTTTGTCAAGGCTGGAGGGGTTGTAACCGGGAGAAGGGCATTTAATGCGGCAATTAAGCCACTACCCGGCTTCGAACGTGAGCATGCTTTCGAATTCTGAATGATTTGGCCTTGCAGCAAAGGCTTTGTCATGGTCGCTTGCATTTGAACGATCGTTGCTGATCCCAGACTGGGGGCACTTTGGGCCGAGCGACAGGGAACATGAAACACGCCACGCCGGCTGCTCCAGAAGGAGAAGCTGGCGCGGCGCGGTTCCCATGGAAAACGAATGAGGGATATACCGTGCCGTCAGTACGCAAATCACTTTTCACCGCCGTCCTTGTTTCGGCGACCGCGCTATCCCCACTGGCTGCATCGGCTGAAACCATCACCGGTGCCCTTGCAAAAGCCTATCAGTACAATTCCACACTGAATGCGTCGCGTGCCGGCGTGCGTGTGACCGACGAAAGCGTGGCCATTGCCAAATCGGGCTGGCGTCCGACGGTTACCGGATCGGCCAACATCGACTACACGAACACGCGCCGGGCAAATGACGGCGGCAATTCGAAGCTGACAAGCGGCAGCTACGGCATCCAGATCAACCAGTCGCTGTTCGACGGTTTCCAGACGAGAAACAACGTGGCGGCGGCTGAATCCCAGGTCAAGGCGTCGGTCGAAAGCCTGCGCAACACCGAGGAGAACACGCTGTTCAGCGCGGCGACCGCGTATATGGACGTGATTCGCGACCGGCAGATCGCGGTGTTGACCGAGCAGAACCTGCAGTTCCTGACAGAGCAGGCGCGCGCCGCGCGCTCGCGCTTCGACGTCGGCGAAGGTACGCGCACCGATGTCGCGCAGGCCGATGCCCAGCGCGCCTCGGCGGTGGCCTCGCTCAGTGCTGCGCGTGCGCAGGCATTGGCCAGTGCCGCGACCTATCACCAGGTTGTCGGCGACGAGCCGGGCAAGCTCAAGCCAGCCGCACCATTGGGACGGTTGCTGCCGTCGAGCCTCGACGCCGCGATCGCGATCGGCTCGGCCGAACATCCGGCCATCCTTGCCACCCAGCATCTGGTCGACGCTGCGGCGTTCTCGGTGAAATCGTCCGAGGGCGCGCTGTTGCCGCAGCTGTCGGCCTCGGCCGGTATTTCGGAAAACTACCGCAAAGCCATCCCCGACGTGACGGGTTCCAACGGCAATTCGACCTCGGCCAATATCGGCGCAACGCTGACCATCCCGATCTATTCAGGGGGCCGGACCTCGGCGATCGTGCGGCAGAACAAGGAGTCGCTCGGGCAAGCGCGCATCCAGGTCGACGTCAGCCGTGACCAGGTGCGCCAGGCCGTCGCCACGGCATGGTCGCAATACACCGCCGCGCAGCAAAGCGTATCCGCCAACAGGCAGGTGATCGAAGCCGCACAATTGGCGCTGAACGGCGTCATCGAAGAACGCAATGTCGGCCAGCGCACGACGCTCGACGTGCTCAATGCCCAGGCTACCCTCATCACCGCCAAGATCAACCAGGCCAATTCCGAACACGACGTGGTCGTGGCGAGCTATGCCATCCTCTCGGCGATCGGCCACCTGTCGGTCGACCGGCTTGCGCTGCAGGTGACGAAGTACAGGCCCGAAGAGCACTACAACGCCGTCAAGGACAAGTGGATCGGCCTGCGCACGCCGGACGGCCGCTAGGTCTTTCGTTCGAACGGCATTTCCGGGCTGGGCGGTTCGATCGGAAACGCCTGACTGTCGTTGTCCTTCGATGGGTGCTGACGGGACCGTCACACGGCTTTGGCGGAATCGCTCTAATCTGTTGAAATCCCACATGTCCCCAGATTGGGGATTCTCGTGCGGCGATCCGTCGGTTACGCTGTCGTTATGATTCGAATCCGGCTGTTGCCGGAGCGGAAACCTGCAACGGGTCACAAGGGCGGCGGATGTGACGATGGCAACGGCAAGCAGCGCACAGCGCGAACCCTCCATGGAAGAGATACTGGCTTCCATCAGGAGGATCATCGAAGACAGCGACAACGGTCGCAAGCAGCCCGGCGAGACCGATGAGTTGCAGCAGGATTTGGAGCCCGCGCCGAGTGCTGTTGCGGCCGCCGACATAGACGCGTTCCGCGCCGAACTGCACGCCGTTCCCGAGGTCAGGAGACCG
Source organism: Mesorhizobium sp. Cs1321R2N1 (assembly GCF_037179725.1). Classification (NCBI taxonomy): domain Bacteria; kingdom Pseudomonadati; phylum Pseudomonadota; class Alphaproteobacteria; order Hyphomicrobiales; family Phyllobacteriaceae; genus Mesorhizobium; species Mesorhizobium sp. Cs1321R2N1. The sequence continues at coordinate 20,800 of NZ_JAPYKP010000101.1, forward strand.
GTCGCTATGGCGGAAGCCCAGGCGCCAGCCGTACAGCCGGCGATCGCACGCACGGAAGCGCCGCCACGTGCCGATCCGGCTATTGGCAGGACGCCGACGACCCTGGCCGAGGTCGGCGCCCGGGTTGCCGCCGAGCCGGTGCCCAGCCGCGACGCGCCAGCGGCTCCCGCGGAGCTTGCGGC
>NZ_JAPYKP010000102.1:0-20907 GCF_037179725.1 Mesorhizobium sp. Cs1321R2N1
GCCATCAGGACCATCGACGCCCTGTGGCAGGCCATTGGCGATATCTGCAATCTCTTCTCCCCAACAGAATGCAGAAACTACTTCGCTGCCGCAGGATATGGACTCACATGAAAGTCCGCCGCTCTAGGGGCACTTGGCGTAACCGGCATGGCAGCCGCGGCCCTGGCCTCCCTCGTCACGACGTGTTGGTCGGATATCTGGCGCGTGCTGCGGGGAGGGTGAATTTGGGGAGGCGTATGACTGTTCCTCGACAATCCAACCACAGTTCGTGTCGAGCACCGCATCGCGCGGGCTGCGTTCTATCTTGCCGTCATCAAGTTCGGCGCACGAAGGGACCGCGTACCCATCGCAAGGGTGCGGTCCAGCGCCAACTGCGGGACGCGAGAAGCGCGTTGCGTTCTGCGAGGAAAGCGTCCCGATCGCGGACAATCACGTCACATTCGAGGCTGAGCTCGTGGTGAGCACGAACGACCGCCTCATGATCTAAAATCCGCCCTCGAAGCTCCCCACGGAGATGTTCAGCCTCCGCCGTCGCTATCGCCAGAACATCACAGCTCTCGTTGAATATCGTACGTACCAGGTCCATTTGAGCGCGCAGTTCACGGCTTTCGCCGTCGACCGCCATGGAACGCAAAATCTCATACGCGGTCCAGATCAGAGGTGTGATGTCCGGATGGTTTCGCAGCTCTTCGATCGAGGCTCTCTCGTGATGCAGGTCCTCGTTCAGGAACTTTTCAATCTCGATATCGGACTGGCTAGAAGGAGCCGGCCAGATGACCCCGGTTTCGTCGGCCGCATGGTTCAATTGCCGCCGGCAGTCAGTGCGGAAATCTTCGTGACGCAAAAAATGACGTGGCATGTCTCGTGACTGGTGCTCCGCTTCGAGCACGTGCCTCAGCCAAAGCAGAAGTGATTTCGCCATCGGCAAGCCATCTCGCCGCTTCAACGACAGCGCGACCTCAAGAGGGTTGCGGATCGGTAGAAATGCGACCGTATCGACCTCCATCTCGGCCAAGATCGACGATATGAACGAGGCAAATCGGCAAATCCGCGGATCCTTGACAAAAAACAAGGGCTCGTCGCCGAATTCGTTGCCGAGGACTGCTCTGATCTTGTGTCGATGCCGCTCTGCGGCCCGCGATTGCATCCATTGCGGGTCGAGCGCTCGCCAGTCATGCCAAGAGGAGTTTGCCGATGCGAGTAAGTCGTCATTGGCCAGATTGAGGCGGGCGCTCTCCCAGTATCCCGTGGGATTGTGGGAATTGGCGGGCAGCAGATTCTTCGGACCGGTCGCTCCCAGTGCGTTGATCACGCCACCAAGCGCCGAGGTGCCGCTGCGGTGCATGCCCAGGATGAGGATTGCCTTTCTCCGGGGCGGTTTTGGGAGGTCACGCGTCGGGGCCGCCTGTTGCGGGTGTTCCGACAGCGGCAGCCGGGCCGCAAGCCATTCCGAAATTCCTGCCGGAAGCTCCAGCGTTCCGTCCAACACCGGATTTGCACCCGCCGACCCGGCGCTGAACAGTCCGTGATAGTGGACGTGGACCAACCGCGCCGTGTCAGGGGCCGCAAGCGCAGCCAAGTGGTTGAGAGGGAAATTATGCGTGGCTGGCAACGTTCGCACGGGGTGGTTTCCGGCGACTGCAGCCAGCGAAAGGGCGGCTTGGCTCGTGCCCCAAAAAGCGGTGGCCTCTCCGTCCAGAGCCCCGGTCCCGGTGTTGATGATTGGGCCGTCGGGCCACGACTTCATATCGGCAGCCACCAATCGTTCCAAAATGTCTTCGGCACGCTGAAATAGCCCGTGTGATCGTTTTGCTACAAAAAGCCCTCCATTGTAGCTCGCTCGCACTGCCTGACCATGGACAGTTGTTTGCACGACCGGGAGATGCTCATAGTCGACGCTGACAAGTGCGCATGCCTTCCTCCAGTAATCGTCGAATGGGTCACCAGAACCCGTCGTGCACATCCCTTTAACGTCCACCGGGCGTGCGGCGGCCGAATTTGTGCCCAACGAAAAGTCCGGCTCAGCGATGAATATTGTATCGCTATCGATCTGGATAATGATTGGCGGTCCAGGCCGACGTTCGACGTGGGCGAGCGCATGAACACGATAGGACGGGCCGTAGTGCGGACAGCAGCTTTCTATCTCGATCGGTAGATATTCGACATTCAGTCGCTTGAGTTGGTGGAGTGTAGACAAGGATGGGCGACGGCTGCTTCTTGGCGACACGACCGTTATCGGGCACCGCGAATAGGCGCCGGCGAAACACCGTAGGCTTTCGCATAGCAAAAGGGCTTGCGCTTCGAGAATGCCCGCCTCGACAAGCAGCACAAATTCGACGCTGTCTTCAACGATGTCGCCGATGTCGCCGCTCGGGCGCGTTGCTATTCCGATATCCATTCCGTTATCCACCGATCCCACCCAGCCTAGGCCTTCCGATAGCCCGATCACGTCGGCATCCGCAAATAGAAATCGGTACAAGACGACTGCACAATGTGACTGTTTTTGGGGTGATCCGGGTAGCTGGCCGTCAAAGAAACCCAAGTGGCGCATCTGCTGGGTCAATCCCTCCGCAACCAATGCCGCCGCCATTCGTTGACCTATGCTGGTTGATCCCAGCATCCTGAACTTTTGCCCGTCGGGTCCCACCTGGCGGTTTGGTACAGCAGCGGCCGACGGCTGGTGTCAGCGAGGCGATCTAAGTGCGTATCGCCTGCCACCCGGCGACAAACAAAGGCAGATCGCCCGGCTGTGCTTGAACGCGCGATCGATGCAAATCCTCCGACGAATGTGCCTCGATGGGATAGACGGCTGGCAAGAGACCTCTATCGGAGGTCGCCAGTGTGCTTTCTCAAGCGGCTGGGCACTGGGGGTCCGCGACCGTATGCGTTTAACACCATCAGCAAACTGGAAGAACATGGAATCCGCGACAGAAACCTGTGGCAAATCCAGAAGCTGATGGCCGCCGAAATCCAGGCTCGTCAACGCAGTCGACGCTTTCCCAGTCTGGTTTCCACCCCCATCTTCTGTGGCTCAGTGGTAGAGCACTCCCTTGGTAAGGAAGAGGTTGAGAGGTCGGTTGCGTCAATGCCGCCATAGCCGTTGGCCTCTTTGGCAGCGCAGTTGGCGTGAAGCGCTCCTGCTAGTCCCGTTCTCGCTCAGCACAGATCGGGCGTCTCTAGTGGTCTTGCGTAAGAACAAAGAGTTAGACGATCCCATCAAGCACTGAGCCGCTCAACTATCTCCGGCCGGTCGGATCCTGACCCTGGCAATCCGGTTCTTGTCGCGTTTCATGACGACGAAGCGCTTGCCGTGGAACGTAAAAGCCTGCTTCTCCTCGGGGATCGATTGCGCCTCGTGGATGACGAGGCCGGCGATGGTGGTCGCCTCTTCGTCGGGCAAGTTCCAGTCGAGCGCCCGGTTGAGGTCGCGGATCGGCACCGTGCCTTCGACCACGACGGAACCGTCGGCCTCCTGCTTGACGCCCTGGATGTCGACATCATGCTCGTCGGCGATCTCGCCGACGATCTCCTCGATGATGTCCTCCAGCGTCACCAGCCCCTCGACCTCGCCATATTCGTCGACGACGACGGCGAAATGCGCCTTGCGGCGCAAGAAGGCGTTGAGCTGTTCCTGCAAGGTCGTGGTGTCGGGCACGAACCAGGGTTTTGACGCGATCTTCATCACATCGATCTGCGAAAAATCGTTGCCGACCTCGTTCAGCGCCCGCAGCAGATCCTTGGCGTGCAGCACGCCGACGATGTTGTCGAGCGAGCCTTTCCAGAGCGGCATGCGGGTATGCGGGCTCTGCAGGATCTCGCGCACCACCGCTTCCGGCGCGTTGTCGGCATTGACCGAGCGCATGTTGGTGCGGTGGACCATGACGTCGGACACTTCAAGCTCTTCGAGATCGAACAGACCGCCGATGCGGTCGCGGTCCTCGCGCACCATCTGCCCGTCGCGGCGGAAATCGTCGACCGCGCCGCGCAATTCGTCCTGGCTCGAGCGCGGCGGCTCGATGCGCGACAGTTCATAGCCGAACATGGCAAGCAGGCGTATGCGCACGGCAAAGACCAGCAGGACGACGATGGCTAGGACGGCGACGACGATCCAGCCAGTGTCCATCTCAGCCGGCTTTCCGGCTGGCTGGGTGGCTTTCCCTGAGGAACGACAGCACTTCCGAGGCAGGCACGTCCTTGGCGATGAAGGCCTGGCCGATGCCACGCGTCAGAATGAAGGTCAGCGCGCCGCGCGACACCTTCTTGTCCTGCGTGACGAATGAAAGCAGGGCTTCGGCATCTGGCAGTTCGCCCGGGATATCAGCCATCCGCCACGGCAGCCCGACGGCACGCAGATGCGCCTCGACGCGGGCCGCGTCGTCCGGGCTGGCGAGATTGAGCCGCGACGAGAACCGGTGCGCCAGCGCCATGCCGATGGCCACCCCTTCGCCATGGACAAGGCGAGCGCCGTCATACTGCGTGGCGGCTTCCAGCGAATGGCCGAATGTGTGCCCTAGATTGAGCAGAGCGCGGTCACCGGTCTCGAACTCGTCGCGGGCAACGACATCGGCCTTGGCGCGGCAGGCCTCGGCAATGGCCTCGACCCGTTCCGGTCCGCCGGCGAACACCTTTTCCCAGTTCGCTTCCAGCCAGGCGAAGAATTCCGGCCGGTCGATCAGCCCGTATTTGGCAAGCTCGGCATAGCCGGCGCGGAATTCGCGGATCGGCAGCGTGTCGAGCACTTCGGTGTCGGCCAGCACCAGCCTGGGCTGGAGGAAGACCCCGACGAGGTTCTTGCCGCGCGGGCTGTTGATGCCGGTCTTGCCGCCGACCGAGGAATCGACCTGCGCCAGAAGCGAGGTCGGAACCTGCACGAAATTCATGCCACGCCGAACGATGCCGGCTGCAAAACCGGTGAGATCGCCGATGACGCCTCCGCCAAGCGCGATGACGACGTCGCCGCGTTCCAGCCTGGCTGCCAGGACGCCATCGACCACCGCCTCGAGATGGGCAAAACTCTTGGTTTTCTCGCCGGGCGGCATCGTGATGACGGCCGGCTGGATGCCACCCCTCTCGAGCCCGGCCTTCAGCGCCTCGAGATGCGCGGCGGCGACGTTCTCGTCGGTCACGACGGCGGCGCGTGTGCCGGGCAGCCGGCGCGAAATCTCGGCGCCGGCGCGCGACAGCAGGCCCGAGCCGATCAAGATGTCGTAGGCCCGGTCACCCAGACCGACTTCGACGGTGACTGGCTGATCCGCGCTCATGTATCGACCTCGCCCGTCGCGGCTATCGCATCGATGCCGAAATGCCGGCACAGCGCCTCAAGCACCTCGGCCGCGATGACCTCCTTGCGATCGTCGCGGGTCGGCACGGTGATGTCAGAGGTGGCATAGACCGGATAGCGCTCCCCCATCAGCCGCTCCAGCACGGCGCGGGGATCCGCGCTTTTCAAAAGCGGCCGGTTCTGCTTCTTGGAAACGCGGTCCATCAGAAGGTCGATCTCGGCCTTCAGCCACACCGACACGCCGTGCGCGGCGATGGCCTCGCGCGTCTGCGCGTTCATGAAGGCACCGCCGCCGGTCGACAGAACCTGCGGGCCGTTTTCAAGCACGCGCAGGATGACACGCTGTTCCAAAGCCCGGAACTCGGTCTCGCCATAGCGCTCGAACAGTTCCGGAACGGTCATCCGCGACACGCTCTCGATCTCCTGGTCGCTGTCGATGAAGGGCAGCGAAAGCATTGTCGACACCTTGCGGCCGATCGCCGTCTTGCCGGCGCCCATCAGCCCGACAAAGACAATGGACCGGCCGCCCAGCCGGCCAAGCAGCGCGGCATGGGTCTCGCCTGGAGGATTTGCCTGTAACGCGTTCATCAGCTGTTTCTTGGGCCCTCTTTGCCGGCGTATCGACATGAAAAGCCGGTTTGCGTCAAGCGTGCCGAGTGCCTTGGGCTCATATGGACAGGGCGACGCTCGCATCAGAAGTTACTAACAGGGCCCCGCTTCTTCCTTGAATTGGCCGGATTGGCGTCCCATAAGGGCACAGGGTTTGGAAACGCAGAACAAAAGACGGGCGAGAATTGATGCCGACACTGTTTCGCTTTGTCGTGACCCTCGCGATTCTGGCCGGCATTGCCTATGGTACGATGTTCGCGCTGGTGATGTTCGTCGAGCCGAAAAAAGCGGAAATGAGCGTGCGTATTCCGCCGGAGAAGCTCAATCCTAAGAAAAACTGAATCCCAAAAACTGACTCGGAACCGCCTCAAGGAAATGAACAGCGCCGCCCGTATCGAGGCCTTCCTGGAAATGATGAGTGCCGAGCGGGGGGCGGCCGAGAATACGCTTTCCTCCTATCGCCGCGATCTGGAGGATGCTTCCGACGGGATCGATGGCGGACTTGCCCGCGCAGGTGCCGCCGATATCAGGGCCTATCTCGACGACATTGCCGCGCGCGGCTTCGCGCCGACCTCGCAGGCGCGCAAACTGTCGGCGATCCGCCAATTCTTCAAGTTCCTCTATGCCGAAGGTCTGCGCGGCGACGACCCGACCGGCACGCTTGACAGCCCGAAAAAGGGCCGCCCGCTGCCCAAGACGATGAGCGAGGCCGAAACCGGCCGGCTGATCGACCGCGCCGCGCACGAAGCCGGCGATGCCGGGCTCGCCCACGCCGACAGGCTGGCGGCGCTGCGCCTGCATGCGCTGGTTGAAGTGCTCTACGCCACGGGTCTGCGCGTTTCCGAGCTGGTCGGCCTGCCGGTGACGGTGGCGCAACGCGACGACCGTTTCTTCATGGTGCGCGGCAAGGGCGACAAGGAACGCATGGTGCCGCTGTCGGCCAAGGCGCGCGCGGCGATGCGCAGCTGGCTTGGCGCTCGGGCCAAGCTGCCCGCCTTCGCCAACAGCCCGTTCCTGTTTCCGGCGGCATCCGACAGCGGCTATCTCTCGCGCCAGGTCTTTGCCCGTGATCTGAAAGGATTGGCGGCGCGCGCCGGCATTGCCTCGGCCAAGATCTCACCGCACGTGCTGCGCCATGCTTTCGCCAGCCACCTCCTGCAGAACGGCGCCGATCTCAGGGCCGTGCAGCAACTGCTCGGCCATGCCGACATATCGACGACACAGATTTACACCCACGTGCTGGAAGAGCGGCTGGTGCGGCTGGTCAACGATCATCATCCGCTTGCCGACTAGACCTCATATCGCTATGTGAGGACGACATTTCACCGCCCGGAGCCTTGGTTTCAATGGTTCCGCAGTCTTGCCTTCCGACGCATCGGTCCGCCCAAGCATGTACAATTACCTCGATTTCGAAAAGCCGGTGCAGGATCTTGAGCTCAAGATCCTCGAGCTCAAGAAGCTTGCCGAGAACGGCGAGGCGGTCGATGTCGCCGATGAGATCACCAGGCTCGAGAAGCGCTCGCGCGATGCGCTGCGCGAACTCTACAAGGCGCTGACGCCATGGCAGAAGGTGCAGGTGGCGCGCCACTCGGACCGGCCGCACTGCGTCGACTACATCAAGAGCCTGTTCAGCGACTTCACGCCGCTCGCCGGTGACCGCAATTTCGGCGAAGACCAGGCGATCGTCGGCGGTTTTGCCCGTTTTCGCGGCGAACCCATCGCAATCCTCGGCCAGGAAAAGGGTTCGGACACGGCGAGCCGCCTGAAGCACAATTTCGGCTCGGTGCGCCCCGAAGGCTATCGCAAGGCGGTGCGGCTGATGGAGCTTGCCGATCGCTTCAAGATCCCTCTGCTGACGCTGGTCGACACGGCCGGCGCCTATCCCGGCGTCGGCGCCGAGGAGCGCGGCCAGGCCGAAGCCATAGCCCGCTCGACCTCGGCCTGCCTTGGCCTGAAAGTGCCGTCGATCTCGGTGGTCATCGGTGAAGGCGGTTCGGGCGGCGCCATCGCGATCGCCACCGCCAACCGCGTCTACATGCTGGAACACGCCATCTATTCGGTGATTTCGCCTGAAGGCGCCGCCTCCATCCTGTGGCGCGACACAACCCGCTCCAAGGACGCGGCGACCAACATGAAGATCACCGCCCAGGACCTGCTGGAACTGAAGATCATCGACGCCATCATCCCCGAACCGATGGGAGGTGCCCAGCGCGCGCCCGAAACGGTGATTGCCGCGACGGGCGATCTCATCGCCAAGACGATGAAGGAATTTGCCGGCGTCAACACCGATTTCCGCGAACAGCGCCGCGAGAAATATCTGGCGATGGGCCGCAGCCTCTGACGCCCCTTGGGCGGCGGAACACGGCTGGCGGAAGCTCCCTGTCCTTGGCAATGTGGCGGCGATGAGCAATTTCGCCACAAAAATGCCGCCCCATTCAGTTCAATGAAATCACCGGGAGAGATTGGCCGAGCCTTGCGGTAAGGAATTTTCAAGGTTAACGGGCTTACGGTCCGTCGGTGTTCAGCATGCGGGTTTGGCCGTTTCGAAGCCATTGGCCCGAGAAAAAAGACATAGCCTTGCCCATGTTTGCCAAGCTTGCACGTACTGGAGTCCTTGCCGCCTCGATAGCCGTCGCGGGCTGCAATGATTCGTCGATGAAGGACTTTGCCCCGGAAGCCAACAAGCCGCTGCCCGACAAGATCCTTGCCGACATGAGAGCCAAGGGTATGGTCCGCACCTCCTCGGTGATGGCACGCATCTTCAAGGAAGAAGGCAAGCTCGAGATCTGGAAGGCCAAGACCAACGGCCGCTACGACATGGTAGCGAGCTATGACATCTGCAAATGGTCGGGCAAGCTCGGGCCGAAATACACGGAAGGCGACCGCCAGGCGCCGGAAGGTTTTTACACGGTTCGACCGTCGCAGATGAATCCGCGCTCGAACTACCATTTGTCGTTCAACATCGGCTTTCCCAACGCCTATGATCGTGCCAATGGCCGCACCGGGCAGAATCTGATGGTTCATGGCGCCTGCTCGTCATCGGGCTGCTATTCGATGACCGACGCACAGATCGAGCAGATCTACGCCTTCGGTCGTGACGCCTTCCAAGGCGGGCAGACCGAGTTCCAGATCCAGGCTTTTCCGTTCCGCATGACCGCGGCCAATATGGCGCGCTACCGCAGCGACCCGAATTACGAATTCTGGAAGATGCTCAAGGTCGGCTACGACAATTTCGAGGTCACCAAGGTGCCGCCGAAGGTCGACGTCTGCGAGAAACGCTACGTCTTCAACCAGGTGGCCGCCGATGGGCAGACCTTCAATCCGACCGGCCCCTGCCCGGCGACCACGCAGCCGGATTCGCTGAAGAGCGCCTACAACGCCTATCAAAGCACCTATGACGCGGCCTTCAACAGCGCGCTCAAGGCCAGCGTGCCGCCACCCAAGCCGACGATTGCCGGCATCAAGGAAGCCAGCATCGTCTCCGACTGGTCGAAGCGCCGGGCTCGTGGCGAGCGCGTGCCGATCGATCCGCCGTCGCTCAACACCGACGGTTCGGTGACCGAGACGGCGCGCATGGGCCGCATCGATTCGCCCGCCGGCCGCAAGATGGCCGCGCTCGACGCCGAGAAGGCAGCCAAGCAGAAGGCGGAGGAGCAGAGGCTGGCGGCCATCGAGGCCGCCAAGCAAGCCAAGGCACAGGCGTTGGCTGAAAAGGAAGCAGCCAAGGTGCAAGCTGTGGCTGCAAAGGAAGCGGCCAAGGCCGCCAAGGAAGCTCCCGTCGCCACCGCGACCATCGCTGCCCAAACCGAGGCCGCACCTGCGGCCGAGACGCAGGCTGCAAGTGCCGATGAGAGCCGCGTGACGAAGCTGAAGAACAAACTGCTCGGCATGTTCGGCGGCTGAGTTGGCCAATGCATGTCGACCAAAAGTGCGTAGCGGTTTGGGTCAACGATATGCATGACTTAAAACAGGCCGCGGTCTATGACCTGAAGGGGCTGAACTGCCCGTTGCCCGTACTGAAGGCGAAAAAACGCCTGGCCGGTATGCAGCCCGGCAGCAGGCTCTGGCTGGAGACCACCGACCCGCTGGCCGTCATCGATATTCCGGCATTCTGCGCCGACAGCGGTCACCAATTGATCGAGACAGCGGCGATGCCCGATGGCCATCGCTTTCTGGTCGAACGCGGCGAACAGCGCCCGTAAGACTCAACGTCCGGCGATCGCCAGCGGATTGTGTTCCAGCGCCGCGCGGTCGGGCGTGTCGACCGACGGCCGGTTGGTGAAGGCAGCGAACAGCCGGCGCACATAGTCTTCCGGCATGTCGAGCGTAATCAGCACCAGACGCGTGCCGCGCTGGCTGTCCGGCCAGGATGGCAACCGCACCGGCGGATGCAGGATCTTCTGCACGCCATGCACGACCAGCGGCCGCGATGGGTCCTCCTGCAGTTCGATGACGCCCTTCATCCGCAGCAGGTGCTCGCCATGTGTGGAACGCAGGAGATCGAGGAACATCTCGATGGCTGAAAACGGCACCGGCCCGTCATGCACCAGCGAATGGGTTTTTACGCGCTGGTCGTGGCGATGGGCATGATCATGATGGTCATGGTGGCCATCATGGTCGTGATCATGCGCGACCTCTTCGCCGAGCCAGCGCCGCACGTCGGCGGACTTGGTGGCCGGGTTGTAGAGGCCGCAGTCGAACAGCGCCGCCACACCGGCTTTCGTCTCCCCGACATCGAGCAGTCGAGCCCCGGGATTGATCTGCCGCAGGCGCGCCCGCAGCGTTTCGAGATCGCCGGGATCGCCGACCAGATCGGCCTTGGAGAGCACGATGCGGTCGGCGACCGCGACCTGCTTGACCGCCTCGACATGCGCATCGAGTGTCGCATCGCCGTTGACCGCATCGACCAGCGTGATGACGCCATCGAGCCGAAAAGCCTGGACCAGCGCCGGATGGCCCATGATCGACTGCAGCACCGGTGCCGGGTCGGCCAGCCCCGTGGTCTCGACGATGACGCGGGCAAGGCGGGCGATGCGGCCGGTCTGCAGCCGATCGACCAGGTCGGCCAGCGTGTCGACAAGTTCGCCGCGCACCGTGCAACACAGGCAGCCGTCGGAAAGCTGGATGATGCCGTCGGAGGCCTGCTCGACCAGCAGATGATCGATCGCCACCTCGCCATACTCGTTGATGATGACCGCGGTGTCGGCCAGCGCCGGATCCATCAGGAGCCGGTTGAGCAGCGTGGTCTTGCCGGCGCCGAGGAAGCCGGTCAGCACCGAGACGGGGATCGGGAAACCGTTCATCTGATTCTGCCTTTTGATTTGAGTATGATCTCCAGCGAAAACCGGATTTTTTGGATTATGCTCTAATTCGCGACCTTGGCCGACTGGTCGCCTTGCGCGGCGGCACCCGCGATTTTCGGGGCGGTGCCGGTGGGTATGGGCTTGTCAGGCCGCCAGGTCGGGATCGGCACATCGGCATATTCCTGCGCGCCCTCGTCGAGGATCGCTTTCGGCGCCGGACCGGTGGCGCCGCCGAGGCCGACGGCAACCAGTGTCGGCACATGGTCGAGCTTCTCCCGATAGGGTGATTTCGGCGCGTCCTTGGCGGCGGTGGCGGGCGGCGCTTCGGACTGCTCCGCCTTCGTCTTCTTTTTGCAGACCTCGTCATGCATGTCGTTGGGCGAGATCAGATCGCCGTAGGGGGCGAGCGTGGTGACGGTGGTCGACCCGGCGGCAGGCGTGCCAAAGCCCAGATCGAGCAATTTGGCCGCGGTTTCGGCACGGCTGACCGCCGACTTCTCGCCGAGCACAACAGCCACCAGCGTGCGCCCATTGCGGGTCGCCGAACCGATCATGTTGAAGCCGGACGGGCAGACAAAGCCGGTCTTCATGCCGTCGGCGCCGGGATAACGGCCGATCAGGAGATTGTAGTTCGGAATCGCCTTCTTGCCGACCGCGAGCCCCTCGATCGAGAACCACGGCGCATATTGCGGGAACTCGCGGCGGATCGCCATCACCAGGATCGAAAGGTCGCGCGCCGTCGTGTACTGGTCGGGCGAGTAAAGGCCGTTCGGGTTGACGAAATGGGTGCCGTTCATGCCGAGCCGGGCCGCCTCGGCGTTCATCCTTTCGGCGAAAGCGGCCTGCGAGCCGCCGACATTCTCGCCGACCGCCATGGCGATGTCGTTGGCCGATTTGACCAGCATCATCTTCAGCGCATTGTCGAGCCGCATCACCGAGCCCGGCTTGAAACCCATCTTGCTCGGCGGTTCGCCGGCGGAGTGTTTGGTCACCTTGATCGGCGAATCGAGCTGGACTTCCCCCGCCGCGATCGCCCTGAAGGTCACATAGGCGGTCATCAGCTTGCTGAGCGACGCCGGATACCAACGCTTGAACGCATCCTGATGCTGCAGGATCTGGCCGCTCTTCAGGTCGAAGACCACCACTGGATTGGCCAGAGCCGGTCCGGCCAGGACCGACAGCATGATTGCGCCAGCCGGGAATAGTTTGAGGAAATGCCTGTGCCGCATGATCGAATCCGAAATCGCCTCTTGCCCTGATTGCCCCTGGCTCCGTAAGATTTCGTTACGTGACCGCCAGCATAAGGATCCGACCCTCAAAAACCGGACCGCATTATTGCGGTGCTATTTACCCTATGTGACGCCAACATGGCAAAGCGCCTGACAATCACAATTGCAAAGCCCCGGGCATAATTGCAAAGCCTGCGGCACAATTGCAAAGCACCGGCCCATTTGCAAAACCTCAGGCTGAAGCCGGCTGCACCAACAACGAAATGGAACCACCATGCCAATCCTGAACCGCGCCGCCGAAATGCAGGACGAAGTCGCCGGCTGGCGACAGCATCTACACCAGACGCCAGAGCTGAACTTCGATGTCTTCAAGACCGCGGCCTTCGTCACCGAAAAGCTGAAAGAGTTTGGCTGCGATGATGTGGTGACGGGGCTCGGCAAGACGGGCGTCGTCGGCATCATTCGCGGCCGTCAGGGGGAAGGCCCCACGATCGGTTTGCGCGCCGACATGGATGCACTGCCGCTCAAGGAGATCACCGGCAAGCCCTACGCGTCGACCGTTCCGGGCAAGATGCATGCCTGCGGCCATGACGGCCACACCGCCATGTTGCTCGGCGCGGCGAAATATCTCGCCGAGACGCGCAATTTCACCGGCTCCGTTGCGGTGATCTTCCAGCCGGCGGAGGAAGGCGGCGGCGGCGGCAACGAGATGGTCAAGGACGGCATGATGGAGCGCTTCGCTATCGCGAAAGTGTTCGGCATGCACAACATGCCCGGCCTGCCGGTCGGCCAGTTCGCCATCCGTCCAGGCCCGATCATGGCGGCGACGGCCGAATTCACCATCACCGTGAAAGGCAAAGGCGGCCATGCGGCGATGCCGCACGGCACGATCGACCCGATCGTCATTGCCAGCCAGCTGGTCGGTGCCCTGCAGACGATCGCTTCGCGCAGCACCGATCCGGTCGAGGCCGTGGTGGTGTCGGTGACCAAGTTCCACGCGGGCGACGCTTACAACATTATTCCGGAATCGGCCGAGATCGCCGGCACCGTGCGCACGCTGAAGAAGGAAGTGGCCAAGAAATCGGAAGAGCGTATCCGGGCGATCTGCGCGGGGCTGGCTACCGCCTATGGCGCGACGATCGAAGTCGACTACGACGCGAACTACCCGGTGACGTTCAACCACGCGGATGAGACGGTCTTCGCCAGCGATGTGGCCGCCGACGTGGCGGGTGATGCCCAGGTGCACCGTGCGATCCAGCCGGTGATGGGCGGCGAGGATTTCTCCTACATGCTGGAAGCCCGGCCCGGCGCCTTCATCTTCATCGGCAATGGCGAGACCGCCGGTCTTCACAACCCGGCCTATGACTTCAACGACGAAGCCATCCCGCACGGCATGAGCTATTGGGTGAAACTGGCGGAGACGGCGCTAGCCGCTTGAGGCCGGTCAGTAAAAACGCCGGCCGAATTGCGTTCGGCTGGCCCTCTTGGCGAAACGATCCGAAGCGGCTATGTGTCGGGCCGCGTGGTCCCGTAGCTCAGTAGGATAGAGCGGCAGATTCCTAATCTGTAGGTCACAGGTTCGATTCCTGTCGGGATCACCACTCGGGTTCAAGCGGCTGGCATTTCCATTGTCTGAAGCAATCCCTACCGAGGCTTGTCGCTTGGCACCCATTTGAAGTGGTCGCCGTCCTTCTCGATCTGCCCGACACCCGGGAACGGGAAGTGTGGTGCGAAGATCATCTCGTGGTCCTCGGCCAGCGTCGTCAGTGTCTTGGCCCTGTTCTGCTCCGCTTCCGGCTTGTCGCTGTCGAAGACCAAGGCCCAGTCCGGCTTGGCGAGCGAGATGATTGAGCTGTGCACCGTGTCACCAATATCGAACAGCCGTTCTTTTCCGGATTTGATCTGGTAGCCGAGATGGCCAGGTGTATGGCCCTTGAGCGCTACCGACGTGATGTCAGGCGCTATTTGGGCGCCGGCCTTGAATGGTTTCACATGGTCGGCGATGACTTTGACGATATCGGCCGCATCCTTGTTGGACTTGGCAAAGTCCCACTCCACGTCCGACATCCTTATCGTGGCATTGGGAAAAGCCAGCTTGCCGTCCTTGACCAGGCCGCCGATATGATCGGGATGAGAATGGGTGATCAATATCTCGTTGACGTCATCGGGTTTGACACCGGCCTTGGTCAGGCTGTCCTGCAACGCGCCGCCGACACCGGTGTCGATAAGCACGATACTGGTCTTCGATTTGACCAGCAGGGCGTCAACGCTCAGCGTGATGGTATCGGTCGGTGCCCCCGCCGCCCTGAGCAGTTCGCCGACTTCCGCGGGGCTGTGATCGAGGCCGAAGGTCTTGCCATCGTTGGGTTTGACGAACTGGGCGTCGTGCAGGGCGACGATGTCGAGCTTGCCAAGCTTGAATGATTTTGCATCCGGCTGCTGCGCCGGCAGCTGCGCCATTGCCAGGCCTTGATAAAAACCCATCAAGACCGTTATGGCCGTCAGCCTGATCGTGGGATTGAACCTTTTTATATGGGCATCCTCTGGCTGCGGAATGCACGACCGTAGCGGAACACCACTAGTGGAGCGGACAATTCCGGGTCGGGCCGATCACAAATTCGCTAGGGATATAGGCCCTGGGCATGTTCCGGCAATGGGCGACTCGTTGCCGATAGCCGCCCCCTCGTGTGGCTCTATCGACTAGGCCGGACGGCCCCTGTCGTGCTCAAGGGCACTTGCCAGCCCCGAAGGATAGTCCGCGCAGAGTCAGCGCGCTTCGTCTGAGCCACCGGCGACACCGACGCGATGACGGTAGACCATTTCCCATCCCTTCCAACCCGTGAACAGAAGGATGAGAACCACGATCAGCGAGAGGACAAGGCCGGTGGGCATCACCGCCGTCTCGCCATGGGCATAGCGCGAATACCAATTGTAGAGTTCGATCAGGACGACGACCACATTGCCGCCAGCGTGGAGCCACGCGTCACGCAGATTGCGGATTTGAACATCGCCCAAGACATCGGTCAGCCCGGCAAGGGCTGCCAAGGCGGCCATTATCAAACCCGCCCCGAGCAACCAAAGACTACCGGTGACCCATCCCGGATTGCCCGTTCGCCAGAAGATCAGGTCGCAAACGAAGGTGGCGACGAAGAAAGCGATCGGGAACGGGATCAGCATGGGATGGATGGGATGGCCGGCTATACTTGCGGTGCTTTGTGGGTTGCGGGCCATGGTAGTGCCTCCAAAGCCAGTCGCGCGCGACTGCATTGCATCTCTGAAAGACAGCGTGAGGTAAGAACGCCGGCGCCGGCTGAATGTTCCACAACCGGAAGCGGCAGAGACCTCAGGTGCGGAGATGCATGCGGGGAGCAAACCCGTTCGATGGCGGAGCAGGGTGAGCGAAGTGGCGGGGGCGCGTAGCCATGCCGCAATGTGCGCGAAGCTGGCCGTGCTCACCCGCCATGGCGAACCATGGCGGGATTTTTCATGCTTCGGATGCGATCAGGCCGGCTCAGCCGACGCGGACGACAAAATGCTTGGTCACCGGCTCGATGATCTTCCAGGTGCCCTTGAAATCGGCTTCCACCACGAAGGCGTCGCCGGGGCCAACTTCGACCGGCGTGCCGCCGTCGGGCGTGATGATGATGCGGCCGGCGATCATGTGCACGAACTCATAGTCTGTGTAGGTCGCATGATAGGTGCCGGGCGACGCCCGCCAGGTTCCCGATATCACCTTGCCGTCTTCTGTCGTGTGCTGGACGGCGGTCTGCATGGTCGGCTGGCCCTCGACCACGATCCAGCCAGGCAGATCGCCGGCTTCCGCGTGCTCGACCGCGCCGAATTTGAAGATGGTTTTGTTCGTCATGTCGGGCTCCGTTTGCTTCGTGTGTTCGCGGTCGGATAGCCGATGCACATGACGGGAGCAATGCCGTGCAGTGCGAAACAGGCGCGGCCGCGCATCCGGGCATGACCCGCCCGCTGCCCACGCACTTGGAGTGCTACGGCTTGTGCCGTGCCGAGATCAGCTCCGCCCTGCGTTGCGCCGTCTCCAGCCCGAGGCCGATGAAGGCGCGCGCGTGCTTGGCGAGGGCCATATTGTCGGTCCACAGATTGCGCCAGATGGCGGTCTTCTTCGACAGGTTTTCGTCGACGATCTCCGAGGAGAAGGATTCGAAGCTGAGGTCGTCGGCATAGCCGATGGCGGTCAGCGCGTCGAATATCCCGGCGAAGTCGATATTGCCGGTGCCGAGGAAGCCGCGATGGCTCTCGCCGATATGGACATAGCCGATCTTGGCTGCCGCGTGGCGGATGGCGAGACCGACATCGGCCTCCTCGATGTTCATATGGAAAGTGTCGAGATGCAGGAAGATGTTGTCCGACCCGGTGTCCTCGATGAAGGCGAGGCCCTGCGCGGCGGTGTTGAGCAGGTTGCTCTCGAAGCGATTGACGATTTCGAGGTTGAGCGTGACGCCGGCGGCCTTCGCCGTCTCGGCGACCTTTGCCAGCGTTGCCGCGCTGCGGTTCCATTGATCGCGTGTCGGCGCCTCGACCTGCAGCCCATGGCTGGTCGAAAGAATGCCGGCGACCTTGCGGCCGCCAAGATCGCGCGTCAGCGCGATGGTGTCGTTGAGGATCTCGACGCCGCGCGAGGCGACCGCCTTGTCGGCGCTCGAAATATCGCCATCTCCAGGCAATCCAATGCTGATCGCGACGCCGAGATCAAGAGCGGCAATGCGTTTGGCAAGCGCGCCGATATCGACATTGGCGGGGTCGAGATAGGAGAATTCGATCAGGTCGAACCCGGCCTTCTTGGTATTGGCCAGCGTGCGTTCGAGCTCGCCCTGCGCCGAGCTTGCCGACCAGACGAAGGAATGGATTCCGATGCGCGACATGATCGTCTCCGGCATTGAGATGGGATGAGAATGGGTGCGGCCGGGATCGCCCCGGCCGCACCAGCCGTGGGAGGCTTAGCGGGCCGCGGTCCAGCCCTTGTAATCCTTCAGGTTCTCGGCCGTGATCAGCTTCGGGTCAAGTAGCACCGTCGGCTCAGCGGGCTTCTTGCCGGCCAGCAGATCGGCCGCCATGGTCAGCGATTGGCCGGCCATCACATAGGGATCCTGCGAGGCCGAAGCCTTGATCATCGATTTGCCGGACGCCAGTTCCTTCTCGATATCGGGTGCGCCGTCTACCGCCGTGAAGATGAACTCGGAGCGGTTGAGCTGCTTGGCGGCGAGTTCGGCGCCGATCGCCGTCGGATCGTTGATGGCGAATACCGCGTCGATCTTGTCAAAACGAGTGAGCAGCGACTGGAACACTTTCAGGCCGCCGTCACGCGAGCCTTCGGCATTCTGGTCGTCGGACAGGATCTTGATGTCGGGATGCTGGGCAAGCACGTTCTTGCAGCCCTTCACCCGCTCCAGGATCGACGAAGACGCCGGTCCGTTGAGGATGACGTAGTCGCCCTTACCGCCGGTGTGGTCGACCAGGTATTGGCAGGCTTCCTCGCCGGCCTTGACGTTGTTGGTCATCACCGTGACGTCGGCGCCCGGTGCCGAAACGTCGAAGGCGGCGACGATGATGCCGGCGGCCTGCGCCTTCTTCACCGCGGGAGCGATCGCCTTGGCGTCGACCGCGTTGAGCATGATCACGTCGACGCCGGCGGCGATGAAGGAATCGACCTGCGAGACCTGCTTGTTGAGGTCATAGTCGGCCGACACCGACGTCACCTCGACCTTCGGATTGATCTTCCTGGCCGCATCCTCGATGCCCTTGATGGTCGCGACGAAGAAGGGGTTGCCGAGAAGGCCGACCGAGATGCCGACCTTGTTGAGGTCCTTGGCCGATGCCGGCACGATGGCGACGGCCGCGAGGGCGGCGCCGCAGAGCAGTTTGGCGATGGTCTTCATTACGCTTACTTCCTCCTGATGCCCCGCGCCTCTCACGGTGCGTTACACAAGCCGGTCTTTAATGCCGGCGACCAGGTCACTCACGTTCTCGCCCCTGCCTGGAGCCGG
Source organism: Mesorhizobium sp. Cs1321R2N1 (assembly GCF_037179725.1). NCBI lineage: Bacteria > Pseudomonadati > Pseudomonadota > Alphaproteobacteria > Hyphomicrobiales > Phyllobacteriaceae > Mesorhizobium > Mesorhizobium sp. Cs1321R2N1. The sequence goes on from NZ_JAPYKP010000102.1 coordinate 18,437, forward strand.
TAGCGGTCGAGGGCGACCGCCACGATGATGACCAATCCCTTGATGATGTACTGCCAGATATCAGAGACACCGGCCAAGATGAGCCCGTTGGACAGCACCGCGATGATCAGGCCGCCGATCAGCGTGCCCCAGATCGACCCGACGCCGCCGACGAAGCTGGTGCCGCCGAGGATGACGGCGGCGATGGCGTCGAGTTCATAGCTCTGCCCGAGTTGTAAGCCGTTGGCGGCGTAGAGCCGGGCCGCCGACATCGCGCCGCCGAGACCGGCGAGCAGGCCGGAAACGCCGTAGACGAAGAGCAGCACCAGCGGCACCTTGATACCGGTCAGTCTGGCTGCCTCGGCATTGCCGCCGACGGCGTAGATCCAGGTGCCGAGCACGGTGCGCTTCAGCACCAGCCAGGACAGCACCACCACAGATAGCGCGATGATGACCAGCCAGGGGATGCCGAGCACCGAACCGTTGCCGATGAAGTCGAACGGCAGGTCGGAGTTGAACACCGTCGTGTCCTGCCCGAGCAGGCGGGCAACGCCGCGCACGGCGGTCAGCGAACCCAACGTGACGATGAACGGCGGCAGCCTGATATAGGCGACCAGCAACCCGTTGATGAGCCCGAAACCGAGACCGACCAGGATGGCCGCCGGCACGCCGAGCAGGCCCCAGTCCGGCAGCAGCGACACCAGCACCGCCACCATCGCCGAGGCGGCAAGAATGGAGCCGACCGACAGGTCGATGCCGCCGGTCAGGATGACGAAGGTCATGCCGGCGGCAAGCACGATGTTGATCGACGATTGCTGCGTGACGATGAGCAGGTTGGTGCCGGTCAGAAAGCGCGGATTGATGAACTGGAAGCCGCCGGCCAGCAGCACCAGCACCGGCAGCATGCCAAGCGCCGCAAGCGCGGTGCGCAGCCGCCGGCTTCTGACCGCCGCCTGATCCACGCTCTTCGTCCCGGTCGTCCTGTCTGTCATCGCTGAGACGCTCCCGTCGCAAGTTCCATGATCGCTTCCTGGCGAAGCGGCTCGCCTTCGGATGCCGTCACCTCGCCAGCGATCGCGCCATCGCGCATCACCAGCACGCGGTCGGCGACGCCGATCACCTCGGGCAATTCGCTGGAGATCATCAGGATGGCGATGCCTTTGTTGGCGAGATTGTCGATCAGCCGGTAGATTTCCGACTTGGCGCCGACATCGACGCCGCGGGTCGGCTCGTCGAGGATGACGACCTTCGGCTCGGTCTCCAGCAGGCGCGCGAGCAGCACCTTCTGCTGGTTGCCGCCCGACAGCGAGCCGGCATTGGCCTGTGCCGAGCCGGTGCGGATGGACAGGTCGGCAATGGCCTTTGCCGCTCTGCTGTCGGCGGCGGTGAAATCGCGAAAGCCGCCGGCCCGCGCATCCCTGGCCAGCACGCCCATGCTGATGTTGTCCGAAATCGACATGTCGAGGAACAGGCCGAGTTCCTTGCGGTCCTCGGTGAGGTAGGCGATGCCGGCATCGAGCGCCTCGCGCGGCGAACCGACGGTTACGGGCTTGCCGTCGAGTTCCATCGTGCCGGCGCTGCGCTTGTCGGCGCCGAAGATCAGCCTGGCAAGCTCGGTGCGGCCCGAGCCGACGAGGCCTGCCAGTGCCAGCACCTCACCGCGATGAAGGTCGAACGAACAGTTCTTCAGCAGACGCCCGTCGGACATGCCGCGCACCGAGAGCGCGACGGCGCGTTTCTCGTCCGGCGGGCGATGATCCTTCTTGTAGAAGGCGGAGAGATCGCGGCCGACCATCATCGAGACCAGGCGCGACGCGTTGAGGTCGGCGCGATCGAGCGTACCGACATAGCCGCTGTCGCGCAGCACGCTGACGCGGTCGGCGAGTTGGTAGACCTCTTCCATGCGGTGGCTGATGTAGATGATGGCGATGCCTTGCGCTTTCAGCGTCGCGATCACCTCGAACAGGCGGTCGGTCTCGCGCGAGGTCAGCGATGTGGTCGGCTCGTCCATGACGATGATGCGCGCATTGGTCGACAGCGCCCGGGCGATCTCGACCAGCTGGCGCTCGCCGAGCGACAGGCTGGAAACCAGGGCACGCGCCGAGAAGGAGACACCGAGCCGGCCGACGATCTCGGCGGCGCGCCGGTTGCACTGGTCGCGTTCGACGACGCCGAACCGGCGCGGCTCGTTGCCGAGGAAGATGTTCTGCGCCACCGTCAGGTTCGGCGCCAGCGACAGTTCCTGGTAGATCACCGCGATGCCGGCGGCGCGCGCCTTGATCGGATCGCCGGTCGCGGCGGGCGCGCCATCGATCAGGATCTCGCCGCCGGGATCCGGCCGATAGGCGCCGGACAGCACCTTCATCAGCGTCGACTTGCCGGCGCCGTTCTCACCCATCAGCGCGTGCAGTTCGCCTGCGTGGACGCTGAGCGAGACGTCCTGCAGGGCGCGTATCGCGCCAAAGGTCTTGGAGATGTGGCGCATCTCCAGC
>NZ_JAPYKP010000103.1:0-20861 GCF_037179725.1 Mesorhizobium sp. Cs1321R2N1
GAAGGCTGGACCCTGGACTTGGGCAGTGCCGTCCAGCCGGCGCGCGGCAATCCCGAGCGTTCACGCGAACCGTAGGCTGCCGGCGGCAATGTGACCTCGGCATCCTCGTCACGCGTTGCCCTGGCGATGTCGGCCATGCTGGCCGGCCGATCGCGCGGGTCCGGCTGCAGCATCGCGCCGACGAGCTCGTGGAAATTGGGATCGATGTCGGACAGGTCCGGCACGGTTCGGCGTTTCTCGACGACGTCGTACTGGGTGCCGCTCATATCGAGCGGCTTTCCGCGCAAAACGGCGGCCAGCACCAGGCCGAGGCTATAAATATCGGACTGCTCGCTCACCTCGCCGCCATAGAGGCCGAGCTGTTCGGGCGAGACGTAATTGTATTTGCCAGCGAACTTGCCGCCAATCAGCGTTTCACCGCCTGCGGCCGCCGACCGAGCGATGCCGAAATCAATGATCTTGGCGCGCTCCACCCGCCCGCCGGGCAGGATGATGTTGTCCGGCGACAGGTCGCGGTGAACCGCGCCCGCCTGGTGCACCGCGGCCAGCCCCGACGCCAGGCGATGGCAAAGGCGCCGCACTTCTTCTCCCGGCATCGGTCCGCGACGCATCGCGTCGAAGAGTGATTGGCCGTCCACGAACTCCATCGCCAGATAGGGGCGGCCGATCTTCGGATCGATGGTGAAGACGTGATAGCGCACCACTGCGTCATGCGACAAATGGTTGAGGATCGAGGCTTCCTTGCGGAACAGCGACAAGATCGTCTGGTCGCGGGCGAATTCGGGGAGTACGATCTTGATCGCTACGTGGTCGCCGGTTTGGATGTTGTGGCCGCGATAGACTTCTCCCATGCCGCCGGATGCGAGCCTCTCGTCGAGTTCGTAAATGCCGCTGAGCTGTGTGCCGGCGCCAGCATAGGTGACGTTCCCTGATAACCGCGTCTTGTCGTCGTCGCTCATCTGGCCAGGCTCTCCGCGCCGGATCGATCCTGATGGAGCGCACCGTCGCGCCCGCCGCCGATCTTCACCAGTACGACGGTTACATTGTCGGTCCCGCCGCGCGCCAGCACCATCTCCAGCAGGCTTTGGCACGCCGCCTGCGGCGTTGCCGATCTCACCGTGGCTTCGATCTCGGCGTCGCTGACATGTGCCGTCAGGCCGTCGGTGCTCAGAACGAAAACATCCCCCGGTATTAGCTCGCCCTGCTGGAAATCGATCTCGAGCTCGTCGCTGACGCCGACAGCATGAGTAATGACATGACGGCGCGGCCAGGTAAGCGCCTCTTCCGCACTGATCATGCCGCGATCCAGCAGTTCCTGGACCTCGGTGTGATCCTTCGAGACCTGAAAGATCATGCCGTTGCGGACCAGATAGATGCGGCTGTCGCCGGCCCACAGGCCTGCGAACCGCCCGTCCATGGCAAGCAAGGCCGCGAAGGTGGAGCCGATGGTGATGCCGCGGGATCGCGAGATGTTGCGGATCTCGGAATTGGCGCGGCTCAGCCGGTCTTCGAAGCGCGCGCGAAGGTCCGGTGCCGAGCTCGCGATGCCAATCGTTGCCAGATGATCGACGATGCTGGCCGACGCGACCTCGCCGGCCTCGTGCCCGCCCATGCCATCGGCCACCACCCAGAGGCCGGTCTGCGGGTCGATCAGGTAGTTGTCCTCGTTGTGGTCGCGCACGCAGCCCCTATGGCTCACGCCGAAGCTTTCGACGGGAAGGGCGACAGTGCTCAATTTGCCACCAAGCGCTTCGCGAGCGTCCCCTGTGACCAACCACGGGCAGCATGCCCAGGCCACTTTGCCACATGCGCATACATTAGAGTACCGAAATAAGGGCTGCAGCCGTAGGCGCGCTTGAACACGGCCATGTCAGAAAGCCTTCGGACAGCTGAAGCCGGCCAGGGCTGGCAACAGGAAGGGATTGGCCCCCGATCCGGACTGGATCATGTAGGCGACGTCTCGTCCGCCGATCACGAAGCGGGCTTCGGTGTTGGCGCCGTTGGCGGTGATGGTTGCCTTGTCCAGCAGACGCTTCAGGGCCCAAGCTCCTTCGAATTTAAGCGCTGAGTCGCGGCCTGGCATTTCCGGCATAAGGGTAAGGTTGGCGGAAGCCGAGGCAGTGCTGTTTGGCCACGTCACCGTGCTTGGCGCATTGCCCGTCTGACTGCTCTGGACAGTCTGGCCGTCAATGTTGAGAAGCGCGTTGTCCGCGTCTCCATTCAGCGAAAAAGGCGTGATGGTGAGCGAAACCGACGGCACCGAGCCGCCGGAGGGGAAGAAGGCGCTGCGGATCTCGGCGGCCGACTGAAAGGATTTCAAGGTCGACTTCGCGAGCTCGTGGCCGGAGCGGGCATCCTGTCTCCAGGTCCATTCCTGGCCGGTCATGTCGATCAGCGACGCAAGGTTCTGCGCGAAGAAGCGGTCCATCAGCCCGCCTGGTGCGAAAAGCCTGGCGAAATCCGCTATCGAGATCTCTTCCGTGCCGTCGCTGGCGAAGGGATAGCGACCGTTGACAGCCTCTTCGCAGGCTCGTGTGACCGTCTGGTCGAGATTCTGGTTGAGGTTGGCCACCGAAGCTTCGGCAATGTTACTTGCAAACTCGTCCGTTGCCGCGTTGACCATGCGCGCAAGCGGCTTTGGAAGGCGCGAGACATTGGCGCGCAGCGTGGAGATCTGCAGCTGCAGGTTGGCGTTGACGCGTCCGGTCTGTGAAGGGACATCGGCCGAAAGCTTCAGGCTTTGAAAAATGTCGTGAAAGTTCCGCGCCAGCGCATCGAGCGGCCGCCGTCCATTGGCGCCGCTGACCAGGGACTGAAACGATCGAAACTGTGCCTCGACGCTCGCACCGGCACTGTGTGCGAGAGCCGAGCCCGAACCGGCACGGCTCTGTGACTTGCCGCCGGCGATCTGCAGGCCGATGCGAGCCAGGCCTTTGGCCATGGTGGCGGGATCCTCTTGTGCCGCACCGGTTCCGCTCTCGGCCATGGTGTTCTCTTTCGTCAATGCGGTCTCCTCGGCGATCGCCGTGTAGAGCCGATCGAGAGGCGAGCCCGCTGCGGCGAGGGCGGAAAGCGCGAGATATCGCGGCTTGTCCTCAAGCAACGCCTTGAACTTCAGTTGGTCGAGTACGCCGTTCCATGCGGAGGAGAATTCCTTGCCGTAGCGGTCGATCAATTCAGGGCCGAGCTTGGGCAGGTCCTCGTCGATGCCGCCCTGTTCCTCGCCGCCGCCAAGCACCCAACGATCGTTCATAAGCGTTTGGGCGATGCGCGAAAGCTGCGGCAGGAAAAAACGGTTGAAGCCGGCGCGCGTGTAAAGTCCGGGAACGTTGAGATCCGCCAGATCACTGCCATCGGTTCGTTCAAACACGAGCTGTGCCTCAGGACCGGCTTTCGCTGCGAGGGAGAAGTTGTCCAGCCTTGCGGCGTAAACCGCTGACTTGATCAGCGCCGAAGCGCGGTCGGCAAGGCTCATGCGGCCAAGGGAGCGTTGCGCGGCTTCGATCAACGGTTGGTTGAGCTCGAAGAGAGGATCGTAGGCCTCGTCGAGGGCGAGCATCGCGCGCAGATGCTTTTCGAGCTGCGCGCGGCCTTCGCGGTTGTTCTCGCCCGGATAGCGGTTCACTTCCCAATCCTGCTTCATCCAGGAAACGATCAACTCGTTATCGACCTTCGGAGCCTTGCCGCCCAGCATCAGGTAGATCTTCAGCGGCTCGTAGAGCGCGATCGGATCGGCTATCTTGGCCTGGATGGTCCGCTCGGCCTGCACCAAGAGCCGGGAGCGGAATGTCCGCTCGAGCGCTTGCCGGTAGGCATCCCTGGACGCCGACAGCAGCCTCTCGCGCTGGCCCAGCCCGAACGTCCCCTCGATCGGCTTTCGCTGGTCGCCGTTTTCGAACCCGGCTGGCAGGTTGCGCAACTGGTCGAGCGGGCCGATGACGTTTTCGAGATCGACATCGGTCACCATGGTACTCTTGAGCAGCGAATCCGCACTGTTGCGATACTGCGCCATGGCCTGCCTGGTGGAGGCGATCAGCGACTTGTTGGCGAAGAAGCTCAGCCCAAGCACGCCGAGCGCCGTCAAGGCCGCCAGTCCAATCGCGGCGAGGCCGCCAAATCTCGCGAACCTGGCGCGCCGTTCGGCCGCCCGGTCGAACGATACCCAGCCCGATTCCGGAAAGATCACCTTGGTCAGGAGATCGTGCAGGAAGAAGCTCTTGCCGGTGCCGGAAAAATGCGCCTGGGAGGCGCTGCCGAAGCTGCGCCCGATGGTGCCCAGCACCTGGTCGAACGGTGTTCCTTCCTGAGTACCCGAGGAGAAATAGAGGCCCCGCAAGCTCACATTCACCCGCGATCGAGAGGCATCGAACAAACTGGTGATGAAATGCGCTGTCCGGTTCCTGAGGGCGCCGAACTGCGCCGGGAACTCGAAGATGGCGATGCGGGCCACCGGATCAGCCTCTTCCTGCAAGCGATCGACGACTTCTGCTGCCAAGCGCTGCGCCAGACCGTCGAATTCGGCCGGCGCCTCGCTGGCCATGTTCCTTGTGCGATCGACGGTCTGGAACGTTGCGCCCCATACCTTGCGCCTGCGCGCTTCGTCGAATTCACCGAAATAATCCATGAAGCCGGATACGAGATCGGCCTTGGTGAAAAGCAGATAGACGGGAAACTGGACCTTCAGCGTCTCGTGCAATTCGCGCAGGCGGCTTCTTATCTCGGTGACATGCGCCTCGATCTGCTGGTCGCCGAGGCTGATAAGATCGGCGAGGCTGATGGCGAGGATCACGCCGTTGATCGGTTGCTTGACGCGGCTTTTCTTGAGTAGTCGCAGGAATGCAAGCCAGCTTGCCTTGTCGCGCTCGCGGTCCGAGTCCTGCGTCGTGTAGCGGCCGGCCGTGTCGATCAGCACCGCTTCGTCGGTAAACCACCAGTCGCATAACCGTGTGCCGCCGACGCCGGCCACCGGCTGGGCATTGCCAAAGCCCGCAAGCGGAAACTTCAGCCCGGAATTGACCAGCGCCGTCGTCTTGCCGGCGCCTGGCGGCCCGATGATGATGTACCAGGGAATATCATAAAGGAAGTTGCGCGTGCGGCTCGTCCGCCTCAGCGCTGCGATGGCTTCACTCATGCGTGCTTCGAGCACCTGTGAGTCGTCGCTCCGCTCGTCGCTGCGCACGATGGCCGTTTCGAGTGCCTTTTGCGCCTTGCGCCTTTGCCAGAAGCGAATGCCGTAGAACAGTGCCAGCGCCGCCATGGTCGCACCGATGACCACCGCCCTGAGCCACACGGACCCAAGCGGGCGGGTATCGGCGAAGCGGATCAGGGGTCCGGCATACCAGATGGCGGCCGAGAAGCCGGCCAGGGCAAGCACGCTGAAGATCGGCAGCACCCAGCCGACCAGCCGCTCCTGGCCGCGCCCGCTCACAACGCGTCCTCCTTTGGGATTATCACGTCGACGCGGCGGTTCTTGGCGCGCCCTTCAGCCGTCGCATTGTCGGCGATGGGTTCGTCTTCGCCCTTGCCATCGACGCTCAGGCGCGATGGGTCCTTCAACTGCTTGGCCATTAGGGCCTGCAGCGCTTTTGCGCGCGCCACGGAAAGATCGAAATTCGACTTGAACGGGCTCGACTTCTTCGGCTTCACATTGTCGGTATGGCCGACGATCTTGATCGGTCCGGGTTCGGCATCGAGCGCCGTGGCAATGTCCGCCGCGATGGGCTGGAATTGTGCCGTCAACTCGGCCTGGCCTGATACGAACAAAAGCTGGTTGCTGATCTCGACAACGATGAAGTCGCCCTTCGTGCCGACGCTCAGTCCGCCGCCGGCGACCTCCTTGGCGAGTGCCTTTCGGATGCGGTCGATCTGCGTGGTGTTCGCAGGAGCCGGTGGTGGCGGGTTGGCTTGCACCGGTTCGCTGGGTGCCGCCACGCTGGCGCGTTCAATGGTAACCGGGGTGGAAGGATTGAGCGCCAGCAACTCGCCGGCCGTTACATCGCCTTCATTGGTGATCAATATCCTTAGCCAGAAAAAGGCCGCCGTCACCAAGGTCGCCGCGGCGGCTGCGATAGCCCACAGCGGCAGCCGCACTCCTGGCCTGGCCAGCGCCGCCGCCATGCCTTGCCACCGCGGCGAAATGTCTTCGGCGGCACGCGGCCGGAAATAGCGCAATGTGTCGTAGACGTCGTGCCGGACGCGCTCCAGCGCGTTGCGTTCACGCGGCAACCCCCGATACTGGCCCTGGAATCCCAGCGACAGGCAGGCATGCATCAATTCGAGCAGGTCGCAATGCGCTTCAGGCTTGGCGAGGATATTATTCAGCGCTTCGTAAAAGCCCGCACCTGTGGGCTGCGTGTGGAAGAACCTCACCACCATACTGTGCTGAGCCCAGCTTTGCTTTTCCGCCCAGGGTAGGTTGCCGATGAGATCGTCGGCAGTTTCGCAAAGTGCAAACTTTGCGATCCGCGCGTCTTCTTCCCCAATTCCGGCTTTGGCGGTGGTACGCTCGAACCTCTCGATAACGTCTGCGGTATGCTCCGCCAGAGCGGCCGCTTGCCATTCGACCGGTATCAACCGCAACTGGCCGAAAAGCATGAGCAAGGGGGCTGCGGCGGCAAGGATAGGATTGGCCGCGGCATACTTCACGCCGACGGTGGCGTTGAGCAAGACATCCTGCTGCAACGCCGGTGCCCGTGCAGGCACCGCTTCGTCGTCCTGAATAACCACGGTTCGGGACGACCAGCCGGGGGGCGTCTGCCGGCCGACGCCGGGGTCGAACACCGTCGATTCCCTGGCGGGTGATGGAAGAGGGGGCACGCTTGGCGCACCGGAACGACCGGGGGCCAAAAGCGGCTTTTGCCTTGGCCGTGGCGCGCGGATGACGGTTTTGTCCGGAGGCTCGGAGGAATCGTCCTTCGAGCTCATCGGCGCACCACCGTCGAGGTGCAACGAACATCTTTCACGGGAGAGGAAAGCGGCGCGCAAGGGTCAGGATCAGCAGCGAGCCGCGTGGAAAGCCTGATCTTGCCGAAACATGACATTCCTGCACACGCCCAAGCCGCGCCGCTCTGCCAGCCTTGGCAAGCGCCCGTGTGTATTCTAGTCGCACAGGCAGCCGATTGAAATCGGAAAGCGGGCTGATCAAGCAAGCGGCCTCTTCTATGGGGCTCGTAATAGAGCCCGTAAGAGCGGTGCTAACGAGATTTGGCGAGTACGGCTATTTCTGCTTACAGGCCTTGGCATAGGCTTCAGCGAAATAGGCGAGGAAGACATCCAGCATGCCGTTTTCATGCTTGTCCTCCATCGTGCGCCACGTAGCGACGAGCGCATCCCAGGCTTGGCTTTTCCTGGATGAAAAGGAGGCAGGCGGGATCTTTTTGGCAATCGCCTCCGGCGACAGGTCGTCGAGCAGCCTCGCGAGTGCGGCCTGCATGGCGGCGTAGGTTGCGATTTCGTGGGTCTTCAGGTCGCCGAACGCGTCCTCGATGCTACGTTTGGCGTCGAGATAGCCTGCCCGGCGCTTGGCAAACATGATCTCCAGCATGTCGTCGGTCCCCGGCACGAATTTCAGCGGGTTGTTGTCCTCGGCGCCGATCATCGTGCGGTGCGCGCTCTTGGCGAGCACCTTGGCCGCCGCGCGCGCCTTGAGCAGGAGGGACAGTTGCTCGACCGTGGTTCGCAAGACCCCGCCGATCTCGGTCGCCACGTCATGCGGGTCGCGTGACGACAACAGCTCCGGCGACAGACCGGCCGCCAAGGCGATGTCGCGAAGTATTCCGACCGCATCCGCCGGCTGCTTGGCCGGGACAGCCGGGCTGGGCAGCGGCGCCGAAGGCGTCGACATCGGCGCTGCCTCGCCCGGTGGCTGCTGCCCCGGATTGAGGAATGGTGTACTGCCGAGTTCAACCGGCCTTCCCGTCGAGCGCGACAACTCGCGTTGCGTCGAACCGGTCCTTGCTTGCGCATGACCGGTGGCGCCGCGCTCTTCATCAATCGAAACGGTGATGACATAGCGGCCGATCAGCAGCCGGTCGCCTCGGGTCAGTCGATGCGGCGCATTGATGCGCTGGCTGGAGCCGTTGACGAAAGTGCCGTTGCGCGAGAGGTCATAAAGCCAGAACGAGCCCGTCTGATAGCGGACTTCGCAATGCCGGCCGGAGATGATTTTGTCGGGGTCCGAGAGTGTCCAGTCGCAACTTTCGCGCCCGATTTCAAAGCTGCGGTCGCGCGCGGCATAGCTCGTCGCGACCCCTGGCGGCAGCCTGTCGACATTGCTGATCTGGAGCGAAATGAACATTCGAAGCCACTGTCAACGCTGAAATCCAAGCTATTCTAGCAGCTTGCCGGCGCGGTGGGAGAGGTGCGTTTAACATGAATGCACGCTACGGTTAGCCATTGCTTTTGTTTGGCCGTCAGAAAACATATGCTAGGCTTGCAGTGGTCCGATGCGGTGAATTCGAAAACTTCCCGAACGTGATGCAGTTTACATACACGGGGGCTTCAATCCATCACATTGGCGGCCGCGTCCAGGAGGGGCACGACCCATGCCGAACGAACGTGCCACGGTTGTGCAGACGCCGGTTGGCGCCGATGTGCTGACCTTTACCCATCTTGTCGGTCGTGACGAGATAAGCCGATCTTTCGCCTATACTGTCGGGTTCGTCAGCAAGAGCCGTGACGTCGATCCGCTGAAGATGCTGGGCGGCATCGTTTCAGTCGAAGGTGAATCCAATCCAAAGCGCTGGTTCAGCGGCCTGGTCTCGGATTTCAAGCTAACCCGCATCGAGGACCGGCTGGCGTTCTACGAGGCAACTGTCAGGCCATGGCTCTGGTTCCTCGGCAACACCACCGACTGCCGCATTTTCCAGAACATGACGGCGGTCGAAATCATCGAAAAAATATTCTCGAAATACGGCATCGCCAAATTCGAAAAGCGGCTGCAGGGGTCTTATCCCTCGCGCGAATATTGCGTGCAGTACGATGAGAGCGATCTCGATTTCGTGCAGCGGCTGCTCGAGCACGAAGGCATCTTCTATTTCTTCGAGCATGACGAGGGCAAGCACACGCTGGTGCTGTGCGATGCGATGAGCAAACTGAAGCCGGCCCCAGGCTATGAAAAGGTGCTCTATAATTTCGAAGGCCACGGCTCGCGGCGCGATGTCGAATACATTACCGAATGGATTCCGGCCAGCGCGGTGCGACCAGGCGCCTACGTTCATACAGACTACGATTTCGAGAAGCCCGGCGCTGACCTGATGGCGAAATCCGCCCAGCCCTTCGGCCACAAGGAGGCTTCGGGCGAAAACTACCGTCAGCCTGGCGCGCATCTGGATGTCGGCCGGGGTGATAAGATTGCGGGTATCCGGCGCGAGGAACTCCAGGCGGTGCACCAGCACAGCACGGCGGTAGGTACCGTGCGCGGCCTTTTTTCAGGCTGCAAGTTCACCCTCGAAAGTTTTCCGCGCGACGACCAGAACCAGGACTATCTGGTGGTCAGCGCCGAGTACCGGCTGTTCGATCCGGGCTACCGGACCCAGAACGACGCTCACAACGAGAATTTCAAGGTGGTGCTGGGCGTAGCGCCCACGAAATTGCCCTACCGGCCGCCGCGGATCACGCCGCGACCGATCATGCGCGGACCGCAGACCGCGACCGTCGTCGGCCCTTCGGGCGAGGAAATCTTCACCGACAAATATGCGCGGGTGAAGGTGCAGTTCCATTGGGACCGGCTCGGCAAGAAGGATCAGAATTCTTCATGCTTCGTGCGCGTATCGCAGAGCTGGGCCGGCAGCGGCTGGGGCTTCATCCAGATCCCGCGCATCGGGCAGGAGGTCATCGTCGACTTCATCGAAGGCGACCCGGATCTGCCGATCATCACCGGCCGTGTCTACAATGCCGCCGAAATGCCGCCCTACGGGCTGCCCGGCAACGCGACGCAATCGGGCTGGAAGTCGAATTCGTCAAAAGGTGGCGGCGGCTACAACGAGCTGATGTTCGAGGACAAGGCCGGCTCCGAGCTGGTCAACTTCCAGGCGCAGAAAGACCACCATCTGTTGATCAAGCACGACCGCAACAAGACGGTGCAGCATGACCAGTCCGACCGCATCGACCACGACACCAAGCACTCCGTCGGCCACAATCTCGATGAAGACGTCGGCAACAACAAGACGGTCAAGGTTGGTGTCAATCAGACCACCAACATCGGCAGCAACGACACGGAGACTGTGGGCGCCAACCGCTCGCTGACGGTCGGCGCCAACGAGACCATCCATGTCGGTGCCAATTCGTCGGAAACAATCGACTCCAACCATTCGCAGACGGTCGGGCTGGTACAGACGGTGACGGTGGGCGCGGCGCGCATCGACACGGTCGGCGCCACCGAGACACGCAGCGTCGGCGCGGCGCAGACGAACACCATCGGCGCATCGAGAAGCGTCACCGTGGGTGCGGGGCAGACCCACAGCATTGGCGCCTCGGACAGCTGGACGGTGGGAGCCAGCCAAATCGTACAAGTCAGCGCCGACCAGAACTTTGACGTTGGTGGAGCGCAGGCCCTGCAGATCGGGAAATCCCGAGCGACCAAAATTGCCGACGACGACGCCGCCGATATTGGCGGCGGCCACAATCTGAAGGTGGGTAAATCCAGTGCGGTCGACGTCGCCGACGACGGCAGCTTCAAGATTGGCAAGAACTTTGCGATAGACGCCGGCGATTCGATTTCGCTGACATGCGGCAACGCCTCGATCACGATGAAAAAGGACGGAACGATCTTGATCAAAGGAAAAGACATCACGGTCAGCGGATCCGGTAAGATCAATATCAAGGCGTCGAGCGACGTCACCATCAAGGGATCGCAGATCCACGAAAACTGACGGTGGTTTGGCTCGGGGAAGAGGCGGGGCTGTGCTCTTCGCCGCTTTGCCTGTCCCGCTCCGGCGTTGCGCGCATAAGTGATTGGCTCGTTGCCTAAATGACGGTCCTGGAAAACATTGTCGGGGAACATGCCGAGCGCTCGGCCGCCTTATGGGCGCAGAGGGACAGTCTGGCACTTGACGACCCTCCCGATCTGGAGACTGTAAGGGCCATAGATGACAGGCTGGAAATAAATCTCGATGGCCTGAGGGCTGCTGGCCTCGCAGCTTGGCCCTGCGTCCTCGCTCTGGACGAGGAAGCGCCTGGCAAGGGCGAGCTTTTTGTCATGGCTTGGACGGCTCTCGAATTCGAAACCGCCGATCATGTCGCAAAAGTCGTCGAGATCGGTCGCACCGCAATCGATGGTCCGGGTGGCTTGCTTGGTGCCTTGGCATGGCACGAGCCGCGCAAGATTGCGGCGTGGGCACGTACTTGGATTGATGAGGGCGACTCATTCAAACGGCTCCTTGGAATGTCGGCCTGCCTGGCACACGGCGTCGATCCAAAGCAGGTGCTTTTGCAGCGACTTCGCGACCCCGACACATCGGTACGTATCGTCAGCCTTCGGCTGGCCGCAAAGCTCCGTCGTGCCGATTTGACGGCCGAAATCGCGAATGCGCTTACGGATGAAGACCAGCAGGTGCGTTTCTGGGCTGCCTGGACCTTGAACGAACTCGGCCAAAGCGGTCCGGGCCTTGCGGAACTTAGAAGGACCGTTGAGAGAGATGACCTCAATGCCGTGGTCGCTCTCCGGGCCGTCGTGAAGGCGACCCCCGTCAAGGAGGTGCGAAGCTGGATCGGAACCTTACTGCGCCTGCCGCAAAGCGCCGCTTTCGGCGTAAGAGCAGCCGGCATGCTCGGGGATCGCGCCATCCTGCCGTGGCTGATCGAGCAGATGGGTGATCCCGCCGTTGCCGTGGCGGCAGGCGCATCGCTTTTGGAATTGTTTCCAGAGGCGCGGCTGGCGGGCGATCTCTTCACCAACGATCCAGACGCGGCGGGCACTCACTTCACGGAATATTTCGGTGACAGGATCGCTCGCGTGCCGCTTAAGGACGGGGTACTGAAATGGGCGCGACGACAGGGCTACGTCCAATGACTGATTGGTTGTAAACGGCGGTAGCCTCAATCCGCTGATGCAAGCCATTTGAACAAGCGAGCCGAACTGTTGGCAAGCGGAGTCTCCGGCGCGCCCAATGCCAGGTCCAAAGCGGCGCCCCGCCTTTGACGCAGCGTCCCCTGTGCAAAGGTCTGCGCCAGAGTCTCTGCTGCTAGAGGCTTGCCCCGCAAGTACCGCGTGCCCTGAGCAAAATTCGTTTGGTTTTGCCGCCACCATTCTCGAATCTTACCGACATCTGGCCAGACGAGGTTCTCGTCGTGAGCGGAATAGCCGGTCGGCAGGTCTGCGGGGTCCAGGTCTCCACGCGCCTCAACATGCATTGCTCGTTCCTCAAGCGAGATGCCGGTGATAGTTCCGAAGCTCTCGCCGGCCAGCCGGGACAGTTCGTGGTCGCGCATTCGTGTAATCAGCCAAGGTACGAAGACGGGGTCCCCGACAACGCCGGCCCCGGCCGCGATCAGCCTCTCCTTCGAACGATCACCTCGCAGTCCCAGAAGCCATTCCACGGCGTTTTGATGATCGGCTGCGCGCAGCATGAGTTGCGTGCCCTTCCAGCCGATCCCGTCCGCGCTAGCGTGCATCCGCAGCACCTCCAACGCCTCATATCTGTCCCCTAGAAGCACGCAGGACCAAGCTGCCCAAAAGCGGCATGTCTCGTTGGCGTCATGGAGAGCTGCCCTTATGTCGGAGAGTAGGTCGACGCGCCCAATCTCTCCCGCAAGGCGCAAGGCTCTGGCGCGCACTGCGGGGACTTCGTTGAGCAAGTTTGAAAGACGGGTCGGCGGATCGATCCGACGAACCGAACATGCGGCCATGCCAAGCAGGCGCCTGGAAGGGAGCGGGTCCTCCAACAGCGCCGGGATCCATTTCTGGACAACATGCGGCTCGACCCAACCCAGCGCTGATACGACGGGGCGCGACAGCTGTGGTGATGCCTCGACAAGATTCAGGATGTAACCGATCCGGTTTTCTGACATGCTCTCCAAGGCGAGAACGGCGGCCACGAAAGTCTCGCCTGGCTCCTGATACCGGTCGAAAGCCGTCTCAGCGGCTTGCCACCCCCATTCACCGGCAACACGCAGACCATCCACATGCGCCTCGAGGCGGTCGTCCAGCCGTCTCAGATTCTTGAGATGCTGATCGGGAGCATCGACCGCCCAGTCACGTTGCAACCAGAGGAATGCCGCGTCTTCGGCATGTTGCTCGACGATATGCTCGATAACGCGGCGCGACATCCGAGGCTCTAGTTAAGCTGGATCGAGCCCCCTTTGATCTTGTTGGGACCGGACGAACGGCTGAGGATATAAGTGCCCCGCAAGATGATCTTGCCGGTGCGGGTCAGTGTGATGCTGGCCTTGCCGCAGCGAAGCACGATCTCGCGCTCAGCGCAAAGTTCCAGTCGCTCGCCGTCGAGGGTTGCGGCCACGTCTTCGGCGGCAACCGGCTTCGGATGCTGCAGGCGCCCCAGGATGATCGCCTGGTCCGGATCGCCACCCGCGAACATCACCACCACGTCGGCCCCAACATCCGCAACCTCCAGCATGACCGCTGCCCGCGCGATTGCCAGCCTCCTTTCGATTCCGTCGGGAACCGAGACAATTGCTTCGCCGGACCGGTCGCGCCCAATGAAGGTTCCGATGACGAGGCCATTGCTGAGATTGCTGCCGGCGCTCGAAAAATTAGGGCGGTCATTCATAGTGCTTACCCCTTTCCGGACTTGTCCAAGCATAGTCGCGCAGGGAAAACCCGGCAACTTCGCAACGTTCATGCGGCCAGCGTAGTATCGGCAGCCACCATTTGTACACACAGAACGTAGTTTTCCATTGTACTGTATTTCACTTTCAGCGAATATTCCACGAAGTGCCAGGTTGCATAACCTTCGAACTCTTCGTCCAGCAGTTGATCCGGAGGACGGCCGATCTTTTGCGTTACCTGTTCTGGCGAGTCGTCGAACGAAAGCCCTTTCGGCAACTCCCCGGGCCAGCGTGCACCCTCTGCCTCGTGCTCCCGGTAGAACAAGACGTTTGCGAGCGACTGATCGCGACCTCCACCGAGATAGCGAAATCGCAATTCTATGCCGAAGTGCCGTGTGAGGCTGGCGACCGACCCGGTTTCGTCTTCCTCCAGATTCTGCTCCAGCCGTAACGGCGCAAAAGTCAACCGAACCTCGGAATGTGTCAACGGCTTGGCCATCACGCGGGCGATCTGGGCGATGCTTGGAACCAGGGCCGCATCGTCGGCGTCGGCTGGCATGGCAGGCGGGCGCAGAAGGCAAAGAACAAATCCGATCCGCGCGCCATCGTCGACGTAGCTGACGGTCACCCGACACTCTGGCAGTTCCCACGTGTCGCGCAGATAGGAGCGCCGGGTCGGTTCGTAAGTTGCGAACTTCGCCCTTACACCGTTCCTGTCGTCGTCAGGCCCGATGCTGAACGGCAGCCGTCCACGATACGGCTTTACGTCGGCATGATTGCGGTAGAAATACAGCTGCGAGAGCACCATGGGTTCAGTCTCGGGATCGAAATCATCCTCGCCCATCAAGTGTGCGCGCGCCTCGAACCCGAGTTCCATGCCAAGCTGCAAATTGCTCAGCCAGTCTTCGGCCGAAAGTATCCGATCATCGCCGTCTTCGTCGATGTCCACCGAGGGCTGACGAATAATCTTCAGGCTGTCGAGAAGCGCCTGCACGTCGGGATCGGTCGATAGCCGACCAAGAAGGTAAACTGATTTGCTTAAATCCATGACATTATGATCGCAATCGCGGTTTAAGCGGGTTCTGGCAGACTCAGCATCAAGGCCTCGATCGAGAACCTGTCGCCCGTGTATTGCGCGGTGAGCGTGAGATTGTCTGTTATTATCCAACGATCCCAGCCGATGTCGCTGTCCGATTCACTCGGTTTTCCAAACTGGGCGCGCAAATCGGCCTGAGAAGAATCTGTTTTGATGCCGTAGGGCAGCGGTCCGCCGTACGGGGCCACCTTGTTATTCTCCAGGCGGAGAACGACTCCGGTAAGGACGCAATTACCGGATCCGACTGGCGGCAGGTCCTCGAAAAGCTCAGCGTCCTGGAAATTCACGGTCATGCCCGCAATGTCGACGAGAAGATCCAGTTCGTCGCGAGGCATGACAAGCCTCTTGGTGACCCCGGCCGACCGCAGCAAGGCTTTCACGGCCGGATCTTCGGCGGTATGACCGAAAAGGCCAACCCAATCCTGGTAGTTCGTCTGAGCCATCGGAGTTCACCCTGTTGTGTGACTACTTGCATTCGTCCACGGCATCTCTGATCATCTGATCGAAGTCAAACTTCTTGAGTTCCTTTACCGCCTCCGCATAAGCTGGACCGCAGTCGGTGGTGTCCAGATGTTTCTGCAACGCCTTTGTATCCCGGTTGACGGCCGCGGTCATGCTTTCCTTGGATTTTGCGTCTTGTCGAATTTGCGTCTTGGTGTTCTTGCTGCCGCAGGTTTTGCTGAAGCCGCGGTGAGATTTGCGGGGGATCACGATCGCCATGCCACGCGATTCGATCTTTCCTTTTGCGCATTCGTATACGGCTGCAGACATTGTGTTGAACATGACTTTGGCGCGCTTGAAGAGCGTGGCCTTGGCCGGAATATGGTCGCGTTCCCATACCCGCGACCCGTCGGCTCGGCTCGCCTTGCCGTCGTTCTTGAGGCCGCCATAGCTTCCAACCTCGCCGCATTTGTGCATCGGCTTGTTGTCCGGAGCCTGCTTGTTTCCGGTCGAGGTGGCGGAGTTAGCTCCCATTGTTGGTCATCTGATCGCCGAGCAGTTGGATGTTCTTGCCTTCTGCCTTCACGTCCATCGAGCCCGGCGCAACGAACTCGGTCTTTCCTTGCGTAGCCGACGATACCACGCCTCCGCCAGTGCCCTGGCTCGCCACGTCGGGCGACGGCGCGCTCATGTAGTAGCTGCCTTTGATGGCTATTTTCTTCCCTTCGATCTTGACAGTCGACGTCGCGTCTGACAACCGGTCGGCGGAGCGTCCAAAGTTCGGTAGTGGAACGGGCACGAACGGCGCTGGCGGCCCCGGCATCTTGCAGACATTGGGCACGTCCGCAGGCGCCATATCGATACTTCCCTCAGTCACCGGCGTCTTGGGTGGATTGACCCCAACTGAAACCATCACGCGTCCTTTCTTGGCGGGGTGCTAGGAAAGTCCAGCAGCATCACCGCCCGCTGTCCGCCTTCGGATCCGGCCCAGAGCGCGGCCCGCGAACCGCGACTGTAACGCTTGCTGGCGGCGGCGTGGGCGAGGGCCGCGAATAGCGGCCCCGACGCGGCGCCGACATCGCCCCAGCAGTCGGCCGGATGCAAAAGGTGGGTTGCCTGATCTGAAAGATGCTGAACTCGCAGGATTGAGTAGACCAACTCCTCGCTGCGGTAACGCTGGCCATTGAGATCGCAATAGGTATCGGTGATCTTGCGTCGATCGCTGTCGATGGCGGGGCCAAGTCCAAGGAAGGCGGAACTCAGCCCTTCGCCGACGCAAATCTCCTCCCCGCCGTGCCGCTTGATGGTAATCCGCTCGGGCGCGGCGCTGACCGCGGTTAGCCGTCCCAAGAGTGCCAGGCCCAATTCTGATATCAGATTTCTGCGTGCCAGCAGGCAGGCGCCCGCCGCTTCTCCCGGGAAGAAGCCGTCTCGATTTGCCTCGGATTTAAGTTGCCCCGTCTCATCCATCCATTCCAGGGTTTCGTACTCGTGATAGGAATCGACGCCTGCTACCACCGCCAGGTCCGTCTTGCCCTCATCAATCGCCTTGGCGGCGACACCAAACGCAAGCATTCCGGCAGCGTGTCCGTGGGCAAGGTATTGCACGCGCATGTCCGCCGAGCCGAACCGTCCCATCACGGCACGGCCTAGCATTTCGGCGACCCCGTCCGGCAGCCCCGGCCGCGGCTCCGGCGCACAGATGATCAGGAGCGTCCTCAGGTCGTTGGCTGATTGCGTCGCTGCCTGCGGCAGTTGCAGCAACGTCGAAAGCAGCAGTTCCTTCATACGCTCTCCCAGCGGCATATCAGGGCCCATGATCGCATCCCGCGCCAGACGCATGGGTTCGCCAATGCGGTCGACGAAGAATGGATGCTCGGAAATTCCTGATATCCCCGCCCGCACCGCCGCCGCCGCGCTTTCGGGGCGCAGCCCAACCGGGGTCCGCGCTGCAAGGCCTGCCAGCCAGATTGGCGTCCGAGGGAAATAGGCTGCGAATACCATCACATCAGCTTTTTCAGACGGACAGAGGTTTGATCGAGATAGTCGATGTCCTTGTTGCAAACGAGCGAGCTTTGCCAGGCAATAACCACGCGCGAAGCATCCGGCTCCAGGATCACTGTTGCCAGCGTGCCCCGGGTATGAATCGTTTCGCGTTTGATGCGCGTGGTGAAGCCAAAGACCATTCGCGGCAGATGGAAGCGTATCGGGCCGTTCGGCGAGAGATTGATCATTTGTACGGGCTCGCCGCCGCGCAGGTAGCCGGCCACCTGTTGATCACGCGGCGCGCAGCAGTAGTAGTGGGGATCGAGATCTTCCGCCCAGAGCGGGAAGCGAGTTTTCTGCCAGGCCTCATCATAGGTTCCGGCGAGTTCGCGGCGTGGTGACCAGTGACAGGCCACGGCGTTGAAGCCAGCCGGTGCGGGGCGACTGGCGACGGAAGAGACCAGGTTTGCAGGATCTTCTATGTTGGGGAGCGGCCGCCCGAGACAGCCATTTGGATTAGAGATGAAGCCCTGCCCGACCGGATTCCTCACTTCCAGTCGATGATCCTTCGGATTGGAGGCAGTACGATCCCAGCCACCGAAAGCGTATTCATACCGGATCGGCATCTTGGCGAACGGGTCGGGGCTCGAAATAACACGCTGTCCGGCAAGGTTCACCGTCCACCAGCGATTGCCGAACACCTGCAGGCGCTTTTGCACCGGGCCAACCTGAAATCCAACGTCGAGTTCAGTGGTCGGTCTATCATTCGGCGGCCAGGCGGTGCCGTTGACGAGCACGTCAGTGCACGGCTTCACGCCAAAAAAATCGGCCTCATAGATCAGGCTTTTCTCGTAGTCGCCGCCGAGAGGTTGCCCCTGTATAAACGGCGACACCTGATCGCCCGAGGGCCGCGTGGTTCCGTCTGGCAGTATGTCGAAAGTGGCCTTCACACAGACCAGCCAAATCTTGTTTGCGGCCTTGTCCTGAACCCAGCTCCCCATAGCCGGGAATCCTGTGGTGTTGGATACCGCCCACATCAGCTGGTCTCGCAGCTTGCGGCCAGCATCTGCTGGAGCGCCGGCTGCGGCGCTTGTCCATCAATGTCGAAGATGTCCGTGTGTGTCGTCCACATGACAAGGTCGTCGATGACATCGCCATTCTGTTCGACCAGTGGCACGGGCAGGGCTGCAAGCGCGGCATCCAATTCGTCCGCTGTCAGCTCGCCCCGTTGCGCCGCCAAAGCGGCTTCCTCGATACTGTCGAACCAGGTGTCGGCGTAAGCCAGCTGAAGCGGAGGCCCGGCAAGCTGCGCCACGACGCTCAGTGGGAATTGCCTGCCGACCCTGTCGGCGCTCTGCAGGACGAGGCCCGCCGAGGCGCCGAAGGTAGCGGGGCCAGCGAGAAAGCGAAGCGCCTTATCGTGCGGCCACGCTTCCGAGCCGAACATCGGCACGATATGCTGCGACAGCCAGCGGTCCCATACGCGCACGAACCCCGCCGGCAGCCGCCGCGTCACGAAATCCCCGGTAGCGGGCATCTTGCCGTAGAAGCCGGGCAGGATCAGATCTGCGGCGGACATGTGAATTTCTTGAACATTTCGAGTGTGTACGGGTTCTCGACGCTGGCCGCCTTGAGCTCGAAATCGGCCCACACGCCTTTCGTGCCGAGCCGCAGGCTGTAGACGTCGGTGAGCTTGGTCGCGGCGAAACGGCCGCCGCGCAGCATTCTGAGCCACGCCCAGCTGCCGGTCTCGTTGAGCATCACTTCGGGCGAGCCGTCGACCGGCTGGAAGGCGAGCGAGATGACGCCGGTGCCATCCTTGCCGGGCCACGTCATCGGCTGCGGCCTGGTGGCGTTGTTATAGTAAACGAGATTCTGGCCATCGAGGTTGAGCGTGACCCGCGCCACGTTGGGTGAGAGGTCCTTGGGTTCCAGCGTGAAGTTCATCACCGGGCCGGTGCCGCCGGGAAACAGGTCGTCGCGGATATGCCTGGCCTGTTCGAACGCTGCGAGCGCCGCTGGGTCGAGGCCGAAATCGGCCCGCCATTTCCATGGCTCGCTGGCGGTGTCGACATAATTGATCAGATGGTCGTTGATGAACGCATCGATCATGCCCGAGGGTCCGAACAGACGCTGGAAGTCGCGCACATTGACGTCGACCGCACTTTCGGCGCTGAATGGATAGCGGTTGTTGAGCGCCGCCTGGCAGAAGGGGAGTATGTCGGCCCGCCAGATGGCGTTGAGTTCGTTGGTCACGGCCTTCTGCGACAGGCCGCTGGTGTCGCCGGCAATACCGCCCAGCCAGTCGTTGATCGGCGAGGGCAGGATCTGCGCCTGCCTGGCGACCGCACCTGTCAGTTCGGCAAGGCCGCCTTGCTTCTTGATCGCATCCTGCGGGTTCGGATTGGCGGTGACCGTCTGTAGCACATTCGACAGCGCCGTCAGGGCCACTATCGCCGCGTCCAGCGCTGGCGGCTGGCCGTCGACCTGGGCGATGGTGCCTTTGAGCGGCTTGAAATGGTCGGCAACCAGGCTGCCGGTCATGTCGACCTGGCTGGCGGAGCCGGCGCGCGGCAGGAGCTTCGCGCCTGTGGTCACGACTTTGCCCAGCTTGCCGAGCTTGCTGAAGAGCTTCGAGCCGGTGCTGGCGGCAGCGCCACTTTTGTCGCCGGCCGGCGCATCGTCGGAGCGGGTGAGGTCGGTCTCCTGCACGACTGCCGTCAACAGGCGCTTCAGCGCGGAGTCGGCGCTTGAAAGATCCTTGAGGTTCTCACTGGCGATGTTGAGATCGGTAAGCGGCGCAAGCCGCATGTCACGCAGGAAAGAGTCCCACTGCGCGATATAGTCGTCATAGTAGAGCTTCAAGATGTCCTGCGAGAGTGCTGAAACCGATGTCTCGGAATTCTCCGCGCAGCCGCCGGCAAACACCGCGCGATCGAGGGCCGCCTGTCCCGCGACATCCTCGACCCGATCGAGGATCGCGTCGTGGAAGCCGGCATAGGTATAGGGCCCGGGAACACCAACGCGCAACGTCTTGTCGGAGCGGCGCGCGAACACTTTGGCGCCGTTCGGCCCGGCGAAATTGGCCGGCACCCATTCCTTGACGGCTGCTACTTCCGGGTCGGCCAGGAGCTGCCTGTAGGCGCGCTCTGGCAGGGAGATCGTGCACACGGTCTTCAGCGCCTCGCCGACCAGTTGCTTGTCCGGGGCGATGTAGCTGTCGTCGATGGCCATGCGGCGGATCGCAGCGAGCTGGTGCTGTTCGGCGTCGGCGGTGGGGAAGGGCGGAGCCGGCGCGAATTGCGGCAGACTGTTCACCCACCAGTTTTGCACGAAATCGGTGTCCATCTGCGACAGGCCGGTCATCATCCGGTAGGTCTTCAGCGCGCCGAGCATGAAGTCCGGATCGCGGATCTGCCGCCACATCGTGGCTTCGAGCAGGGCGACCATGTGCGGCTCGAGCACGTTGCGCAGCGCATGGTCGTAGGTATCGGTCTGCGCACGCGCCAACTCCGCCGAAGCAGTCGGCCCGAGCAGGTTATGGACAGCGTCCGGCGGGGCGGTGCGCGCCGTCGCCACGGCGTCCATGGCAGCTAGCGCACCGTCCATGGTC
>NZ_JAPYKP010000104.1:0-20655 GCF_037179725.1 Mesorhizobium sp. Cs1321R2N1
GCCTGCCAGTGCCTGATTGCAGCCGCAGCGCAGAACATCAAGAAAATCGCCCTTTGCCAGTGGCCAAAGCCAAGAACCGGCTTCGCCTGAGGCCCAAGAACCACCCGGTGTGCCTCCTGCGCCATCCTGTCAAATTATCCTGACACCAAAATCGCAAATCCATTCAGTCCCATAAAACAAAACCCCGCCGAAATTCGACGGGGGTTTGTCAGCAGTCTGAACCCGCCGGAGCAATCCGGCGGGTTTTCTTTATGATCAGGGCAGGCGGTGAGCGGCGGCAACAGGATCGGCAACGTCGCGACGTTGCCCCTGCCGGTGGAACCACTATACGTGCGCCCTCGACAAGTCGCCGGGAGCGCTTTAGGCAGTCGATTTGGGTGATCGTACGAAAAGATCGCCCGGAAAGGCCGCGAGATGAGCAAAAAAACCTTGATCGCACCGTCGGTGCTGGCATCGGATTTCTCGAAGCTCGGTGACGAGGTCGAGGCGGTGGCGGCGGCCGGTGCCGACTGGATCCATCTCGACGTGATGGACGGCCATTTCGTGCCGAACATCACCTTCGGCCCGCCTGTCATCAAGGCGATCCGCAACCGCACCAAGGCCTTTTTCGACTGCCACCTGATGATCGCGCCCGCCGATCCCTATCTCGCCGCCTTCGCCGAGGCCGGCTGCGACGGCATGACGGTGCATGCCGAGGCAGGGCCGCATCTCGACCGCTCGCTGCAGACGATCAGGAACCTCGGCAAGAAGGCCGGCGTCTCGCTCAATCCGGCGACGCCGGAAAGCGCCGTCGAATATGTGCTCGACCGGCTCGACCTGATCCTGATCATGACCGTCAATCCGGGTTTCGGCGGGCAGGCCTTCATCCCGGCAATGGTCGACAAGGTGAAAAGGGTCAAGGCATTGATCGGCGACCGGCCGATCCGCATCGAGATCGACGGCGGCGTCTCGTCGGAAACCGCGCCGCTGGTCACATCTGCCGGCGCCGACGTGCTGGTGGCCGGTGCCGCCATCTTCAGGGGCGGCGGCGTCGAAGCGTACCGCGCCAACATCGAGGCGATCAGGACCGCGGCCGACAAGGCCGCCGGCTAACGCAGCCGATCGACCGGTTTTAAATTTCGGTCGGCCAAGAACGTGGTGCCGAGAGTGGCCCCTCAGCGTCCGGGCCGGATCAAATCCGTGCAGAAGGCCTGAACCGACCAAACCGCGACTGCCTTTGCGCGCGGCAGAAAAGATGCTCGCATGGGGACACAAGAAACAGATGCCCATGCGTGCATACAAAACCCGTTAAGGTTCTGCTGGTTGTAGAGATATTCGAATTCCCGCGATCGGCGCGCCGATTGGGTATATTTCTTTGTTCTAAAGTACAATAGCGCGATCTTCTGCTTGAGCGGCGGAAGCGTGGCGCTGTATGGTACATGTATAGAAGGGGAATTTCTGACTCGAATTGCACAACACGACAGTTGGGGACAAGGAGTCGCTTTGACATATGGAGCTGCCAATCTGAACGACGACGGCACGGGCGCCAAGAGTACGCTTGCCAGCACGGTCTATCATCAATTGCGTGATGATCTTCTCGGCGGCGCTCTGGAAGCCGAAAGCAAGCTGCGCGTCGAATGGGTCGTTTCCAAATATGGCGCCGGTGCCTCTCCGGTTCGCGAAGCTCTCAATCGTCTTGCCTCGGAAGGCCTCCTCGGCCGCCACGACCAGCGTGGCTTCTTCATCATGCCGGTCAGTGCGGCCGAACTCGAGGAGCTGACGCGCACCCGCTGCTGGCTCGAGGAGCGGGCGTTGCGCGAATCGATCGCCCACCGCACCGCCGAATGGGAAGAACAATTGGTGCTGGCGCTGCATCGCCTTGGGCGCGCCTCACGGCTTTCGCCGCAAAGTACCTCGTCGCTCAATCCGGACTGGGAGAAATTGCATCGCACTTTCCATCGGGTGCTGATCTCGGCCTGCCGGTCGCACTGGCTGGTGGGGTTCTGCGACCAGCTTTCCGATCACGCCTATCGCTATCGGCAGATGGCCAATGACGGCGAGAGCGTCCAGCGCGACGATTTCGCCGAACACCGGCTGATTGCCGAAAATGCGCTGGACGGAAACGCGGATGGCGCCGTCCAGGCCCTGATCGATCACTACCAGCTGACCGCCGCCATGTGCATGGAACGCTTCAAGCAAGGCGAAGCGCCACAGGTCGCCGCCGGTCCGGGCCAGCGCGCCCACCGTTGACGGCTGCGCGCTCTGCTGTCCCATCTCTTAATTTTTTCGGTGGACGCCGGGCAGCCGTTTGCGGCTTGACGGCCGGGCCAGGAAACGCGAACGCTTCGCCGCGTGCCGACCCACGGCCGGCGTCGACATTGCCGTCACCCCACCCAGGAAGATTTCATGAGCAATCATCTGTTCGAAGCATTCCAGTCCCGGATGCCAGCGCCTGGGCATCTGTTGATGGAAACCGATGATGGACGCTCGCTCACCTATGGCGACATGCTGGCACGGTCGGCGCAATTCGCGCATGCGCTCCTCCAGATGGACGTCGCGCCCGGCGACCGGGTTGCCGTGCAGGTCGAGAAGAGCCCGGAGATGGTTATGCTCTATCTCGCCTGTGTGCGCGCCGGCGCCGTCTTCCTGCCGCTCAACACCGCCTACACGCTGGCCGAACTCGGCTATTTCTTCGACGATGCGGCACCCCGGGTCATCGTCTGCGATCCGGCACGATCGGCGGATATCCGTGGGATGGTCGAGCCGTCCGGTGCCGTGGTGGTCACGCTCGACCGCAATGGCCGGGGATCCCTTGCGGACCAGGCGTCGCGCCAGTCCTCCGATTTCCACGATGTCGAGCGCGGCGGCGACGACCTTGCGGCGATCCTCTACACGTCGGGAACGACCGGCCGCTCGAAAGGCGCCATGCTCAGCCACGAGAACCTCGCCTCGAACGCGCGGGTCCTGGTCGAGCAATGGCGCTTCACCAGGGACGACGTGCTGATCCACGCGCTGCCGATCTTCCATACGCACGGCCTGTTCGTCGCCACCAATGTCGTCCTGATGGCCGGCGCCTCGATGCTGTTCGAGCAGAAATTCGATGCGGGTCGCGTCGTCTCGCTGCTGCCGCGCGCCACCGCACTGATGGGCGTACCGACCTTCTACACCAGGCTGCTGCAACAGGAGGGGCTGGATCGCAAGGTGGCGAAAAACATCCGGCTGTTCGTATCCGGTTCCGCGCCTCTGCTGGCCGAAACGCACAAGGCCTGGAGCGAGCGTACCGGCCACGCCATCCTCGAGCGCTATGGCATGACCGAGACCAACATGAACACTTCCAACCCCTATGAGGGCGAGCGGCGCGCCGGCACGGTCGGCTTCCCCTTGCCTGGCGTAGCGCTGCGCATCGCCGATCCCGATTCCGGCAAGCCTCTTGGCCAGGGCGAGGTCGGCATGATCGAAGTCAAGGGTCCCAACGTGTTCGGCGGCTACTGGCGCATGCCGGAAAAGACCAGGGCGGAATTCCGCGCCGACGGCTTCTTCATCACCGGTGATCTCGGCATGATTGATGCCGACGGCTATGTCCACATCGTCGGTCGCGGCAAGGACCTGATTATTTCAGGCGGTTACAACGTCTATCCGAAGGAGCTCGAAAGCGAGATCGACGCGCTCGACGGCGTCCTGGAGAGCGCTGTCATCGGCCTTGCCCATCCGGACTTCGGCGAAGGCGTCACAGCTGTCGTCGTGCGCTCGCCCGCGTCGCGGATCACCGCGGCCGAAATCCTCGACGCCATCACCGGCCGTATGGCGAAGTACAAGCACCCGAAACGGGTGATCTTCGTCGACGAACTGCCGCGCAACACGATGGGCAAGGTGCAGAAGAACTTGCTTCGCGACAGCTACAAGGATCTCTACGCCTCAACCAAAGTCGGCTAAGCAGATATCCCGCTCCGGCCCGGCGCGACGTGCCGGTTCAGGTCGGGTACAAGAGTCCGACGATATGGTCGGCGATCGCCAGGCTCGCCGTCAGGCCGGGGCTCTCGATGCCGAACAGATTGACGATCTGGCTCGCGCCATGATCGGCTGGACCCTGGATCATGAAATCGGCTGAAGCTTGACCCGGGCCGGACAGCTTCGGCCTGATGCCGGCATAGGCCGGCTGCAGCGTGTCACCCGCAAGGTCAGGCCAATAGCGGCGGATCGCCTCGTGGAAGACAGCGCTTCGGCCGGGGTCGACCGTGTAATCCACGCCGTCGATCCATTCGACGTCGGGGCCAAAGCGCGCATTGCCGGCGAGGTCGAGCGTCAGGTGGATGCCGAGGCCGCCTTCGACCGGAACCGGATAGATCAGGCGCGAAAACGGCGACCGCCCCGGAAGCGCGAAATAATTGCCGCGCGCCAGCCACTGCCGGGGGACGAGCCCCCTTGGGAAACCGTCGATCCGGCTGGCCACCGCCTGCGCGTCGAGGCCCGTGGCGTTGACGAAAGCGCCGGCCTCCAAGGCGAAGGTCTCGCCATTGGCATCGCGCGTGTCGATCCGGATCGCGTCGGCTTCGATCGCCGCTCCGGCAACGCAAGTGAGGAACGCAAAGGACGCGCCGGCCGCTTCGGCGTCGCCGCGCAGCGACAACATCAGCGCATGGCTGTCTATGATGCCGGTCGATGGCGACAGCAACGCGGAGGCACAGGTCAGCGCCGGTTCCAGGCGCTCGGCCTCGCCGCGTGTCAAAAGCTGGAGATCGTCGACCCCGCAGCGTTTCGCATTGGCCTCGATCGCCCGCAACCCGCCCGCCTGGCCTGGCTCGCTGGCGACGATCAGCTTGCCGGTGCGGCGATGGCCGATATCATGTTCGGCGCAGTAGGCGTAGAGAAGCCGGCGGCCTTCGACGCAGAGCCGGGCCTTGAGGCTGCCAGGCGCATAATGGAGCCCGGCATGGATGACTTCCGAATTGCGTGAACTGGTGACGGTGCCAATCGCGTCGGCCTTTTCGATCACCACCACCTCGCGGCCCGAAAAGGCAAGCGCCCTGGCGACTGCAAGGCCGACGACACCTGCTCCGGCGACGACACAATCGATTGTCCGCATGGCCTCGCTCTCAGCGGGGAGCGACAGCCTCGAACACCTTGTCGCCGCCGATCCAGACGCTTCCTATGCCAAGATCGTCCGACAGCGCAACGATGTCCGCCGCCGTGCCATTGGCGAAGCGGCCAAGCCGGTGCGACTGGCCGATCGCCTGCGCCGGATAGAGCGAGGCCATGCGCAGGGCTTCGGACAGCTCGAGCCCAACGGTGCGGTGCATGAACCGGATTGCAGAGATCATGTCGAGGTCGGCGCCAGCCAGCGTGCCGTCGGCAAGCCTGAGGCTCCCGTCCTTGCGGTAGATGGTGCGGCCGTTGAGCGTGAACGAGCTCATATCGGTGCCGATGGTCGCCATCGCGTCGGTGACCAGCACGATCCTGCCCGGTCCCTGCTTGGCATCGAGCGCGATCCTGATCGTGGCCGGATGGACATGGATGCCGTCGGCGATCAGGCCGGCCGACAAGGTACCAATGTCGACGGCCGCGCCCGCCAGTCCGGGCTCGCGATTGCCGATCTGGCTCATCGCGTTGAAGAGGTGGGTAACGACGCTGGCGCCGGCCTCGGCGAAGGCTTTTGCCGTGGCATGGCCTGTGTCAGAATGGCCGAGGCTGACGATGATCCCGGCCTTGGCCAACGCCCTGACGCGGGCCGCGTCGACGGATTCCGGCGCGATCGTGGTCAGCAGCACCGGCAACTTGTCGCGCGCCGCGATCAGCATGGCCTGGTCGGCGTCCGTCATCGGCCGGATCAGCGCCGGATCGTGAGCGCCCTTACGGGCGATCGACAGATGCGGACCTTCCAGATGCAGGCCGAGAAAACCCGGCACTTTCTGCAGCGCTGCCGCTTCGCCGGCGGCGATCGCGGCGGCGGTGATTGCGGGCGTGTCGGTGATCAGCGTCGGCAGCAGCGCCGTCGTGCCGAACGGCGCGTGCGCGCGGCAGATGGTTTCGATCGAGGCGACGTCGGGATGGTCGTTGAGCATCACCCCGCCGCCGCCATTGACCTGGATATCGACAAAGCCAGGCACCAGCATGCCACCGGTGTCGATGGCGCGGATATCCCCGGGAAGTGCACCTTGCGGCAGCATGGCTTCGACGAGGCCGTCGCGCACGACAAGTGCTGCGCCTTCATGCCAGTCGTCGCCGTCGAAAATGCGGGCGCCGGTCAGGGCAAAACGATCGCTCATACGGTCTCCGTCACTTTGCGAAGGTTGCGTGGTGCGTCCGGGTCGAGGCCGCGATGGCGGGCAAAGGCCTCGACGAACATGTAGAAGGAGACGATCAGCGTCAGCGGATCGGTCAGCGGGTGACCGGTGGCGACATGCGGCAGGCGCGTTGCACGATTGGCGAGTGCCGAGGTGACGAACACCGGCGCGCCCTTGGCCGCCAGGCTGTCGGCGGCTTCGGCGACGGATGGCTCGGATGCGTCGCGCGCGGCCAGCGCCAGCACCGGAAAGTCGGGGCCGATCAGCGCCAGCGGGCCGTGCATGACTTCGGCCGCGCTGTAGGCCTCGGCATGCATGCCGCAGGTCTCCTTGAACTTCAGCGCCGCTTCGTTGGCCATCGCCGCCGACGGGCCACGGCCGAGAATGAACAGCGACTTCTGCTTCTCGATCGTTTCGGCCAGCACGCTCATCCAGTCGCAGGCGATCGCCTTGCCGAAGTGCTCGGGCAGGCGGGCCAGTGCCGCGAGAAGCGCTTCGTCGCCGGTGGAATGCGCCATCAGGGCGAGCCCGGCAACGGCGGAGTTGATGAAGGTCTTGGTTGCCGCGACGCTGCGCTCGGGGCCGGCCAGGATGTCGATGGCGAAATCCGAGGCCCGTGCGAGCGGCGAATCGGCGGTGTTGGTTACGGCGATGGTCAGCGCGCCGCCGGCCCGGGCGGTTTCGGCCATGGCGACGATGTCGGGGCTCTTGCCCGATTGCGAGATCGCCAGGCAGGCCGAGCCGCCGAGCCGCAGCTTGCGGCCGTAGATCGAGGCGATGGAGGGCCCGACCGAGGCGACGGCAAGGCCCGCGGTCAGCTCGACGGCATATTTCATGAAGGTGGCGGCATGGTCGGACGAGCCGCGTGCCACGGTGACGACGAAATGCGGGTCGCGTTCCCTGATGCCGCGCCCCGCTTCGGCCAGCACCGCTCCCGAGCCGTCGAGCAGGCGGGCGACGGCCTGCGGGATCTCTTCGATCTCGCGCTGCATATGAGTGGTGTTGGCAATCATGGTCGGCCCTCTTCGCTTGGCCCTGTCAGCCGCAGTTCGGCGACGAAATCATAGGCGTCGCCCCGGTAGATGGAGCGGGTGAACTCGATCACCTTGCCGCTCGCCAGATAAGAAATACGCTCGATGTGCAGGCCGGCAATGCCTGGCGGCACTTCGAGCAGGCGCGCGTCGCCATCGCCGAGATTGGCGGCGGAGATGCGCTGCACGGCGCGCACCGGCCGGTTGCCGGTCAGTTCCAGTGCCGCGTAGAGCGAGGAGCCAATGCCGGCCGGGTAGGGCAGCACGCTGGCCGACAGCGAGGCGCGTTCGATCGCCAGCGGCGTATCGTTGGCGATGCGCAGGCGCGCCACGCGCGCCACCAGTTCGTTCGACGACAGGCCGAGCACCATCATCTCGTCGGGCGACGGCGCGTAGAGGCCGCGGTCGAGCCAAGCCGAGCGCACGGCCATGCCGCGCCGCGCCATGTCCTCGGTGAAGGAGGTCAGCCGCGACAGCGATTGTTCGACGCGTTCCATGCGCGGCGCCACGAAGGTGCCGGAGCCGTGCCGCTGCACCAATATGCCGCCCTTGACCAGGTCCTGCACCGCCTTGCGCACGGTGACGCGCGAAATGTCGGCCTTGGTGGCGATGTCGCGCTCGGAAGGCAGCGCGTCGCCCGGGCCGATCAGGCCGCGATTGACGGCGTCCTCGATGCTTTTGCGCAGCTGCAGATAAAGCGGCGCACCGCTTTGCGAGGATTGTTTGAGCGCGGCGAAGATCTGGTCGGCGGCATCGCTCATCGTGCAGCCTCCGGCCTGGCGAACAGACGCGCCGCCATCTGCACCGCGCCGCCAAGCGCGTCGTCGAGCGGTTCCTTCAGCAGGGCACGGTAGCGCGCCGACAGGCGCGGCGCATAGAGCGGCGCCAGCCCGCCGAGCAGGCAGAGCGGCGCTCCGGCCGCGAGGTCGAGCGCGCCGAGCGAGGCCTCGACATCGGCGACCGCCTTGTCGAGGATCCAGTTGGCGACGATGTCGCCTTTTTGCGCGTGTTCGAACACTTTCGGCGCGAAGCCGCCGAAATCGCCGGGCTTGGCGTTGGTGGTGAATTCGACCACGTCCTCGGGATTGTTGCGGAAAACGGCCATCATGCTGTCGGTCAGCGGCGAGGCCTGGCGCACGCCGTCATGCGCGAGCAATGTCTGTTCCAGGAGGTCGCGGCCGATGCGGGCGCCGCTGCCCTGGTCGCCGACCTGGAACCCCCAGCCGCCGATGGCGCGCGATTTGCCGTTCTTGCGCGCCATATAGGCTGTGCCGGTGCCAAGGATCGCCATCGCGCCGTCACCCGAACCGACCGCGCCTTCGAGCGCGATTTCCGCGTCGGTCTCGACACGGCTGGTGCTGAACGGCAGGATCGCTTCGAGCTGCTGCCGATAGGTTCCGACATTGGCGCCGGCAAGGCCGAGAATGGCCGGTGTTTGCGGGATTAGCTCGGGATCTTGCCCGGCGGCGATGAAAGCCTGCCGCGCCGCATCGACGATGTTCGAGCGGGCGCCGGTGAGGTCGGTGCGGATGTTGGCGGCGCCGCTTTTGGCGCGGCCGACGACAACGCCGTCCACTGTAGCCAGTGCGGCCCTGCAGCTGGTGCCGCCGCCATCGATGCCGAGCACGAATTTCACACGACTTCTCCTCCAGCAGGATAATACCAATAAAATACCAATAGCCAAGGGTTAATTTCCGTTTCAAAAAAATTGAGCCGTATTTGATTGAGAAAACTGCGCAATCCGTCGGTTCGGCGATTTCCTGTCCGCGAATTCATTAATGCGTGTGGACAAGTGGTATTTTTTTGGTATTGTTTTGTGGATAGGAGGAACTGGGATGGCCGGAACGCGCACCGAAGCGCTGCATGGGAATGCCGAGGGGCTGGATATCCAGGCTCCCGAAGCGATCCTCGGCTCGCTGGCCGATGCGCAGGTCGAGGCCGCGAAGACGGTCCGCAACGCCATTCCCTCCATCGCCAGGGCAGCCGAGATCATTGCCGGCTGCCTGAGCAGCGGCGGCAAGCTTGCTTATGCCGCGGCCGGCAGCTCCGGCCTGATGGCGCTGGCCGACGCGCTGGAACTGCCCGGCACGTTCGGCATCCAGCGCGACCGCATCGCCATCCTGATCGCCGGCGGCGACGAAGCCTTCAGGACACTGGCCGGCGGGCCCGAGGATGA
This sequence comes from Mesorhizobium sp. Cs1321R2N1, assembly GCF_037179725.1. NCBI lineage: Bacteria > Pseudomonadati > Pseudomonadota > Alphaproteobacteria > Hyphomicrobiales > Phyllobacteriaceae > Mesorhizobium > Mesorhizobium sp. Cs1321R2N1. The sequence continues at coordinate 9,468 of NZ_JAPYKP010000104.1, forward strand.
TGCCGAGGAGGCGTCGACCGCGGTCGCCAATGCCGGCATCGGCGCGGGCGATTGCCTGATCGCTCTTTCCGCCAGCGGCACGACGCCCTATGCGGTGCGCGCAATCGAGGATGCGCGGCGCCGGGGTGCCGCCACCATCGGCATTGCCAACAACAGGGGCTCGGCTCTGCTCCGGCAGGCCGACACCGCCATCCTGCTCGAAACACCGCCGGAAGTCATCGCCGGCTCGACCCGCATGGGCGCCGGCACGGCGCAGAAAATCGCGCTCAACATGCTCTCGACGCTGACCGCCATTCATCTTGGCCATGTCCATGACGGCTACATGGTGAACCTCAACGCCGACAACATGAAGCTGCGCGACCGCGCGACGCGCATCGTCGCCGCCGTCACCGGCCGCGGCCACGAAGAGGCCGCCAGCCTGCTCGAAAAGAGCGGTGGCGCGGTCAAGACCGCCATTCTGCTCGCCGCCGGCGCCGACAGCGCCGACGCGGCGCAGAAGATACTGGAACGGACAGGCCATAAGCTGCGGCCAGCCCTTTCCGCGATCGAGGGGAACAAGGGCTCCAAAGCCTAGGTTCTCATCAAAACCGAACCTGAAAAAGGTCAACAGGGAGACTGAGCATGACAACGAAACTACTGACGGCACTGCTTCTGGGCACCAGCATTCTCGGCTCCGCCGGGTTGGCTCACGCCGAGGACGTAACGCTCAACATCGAAAGCTGGCGCGGCGACGACCTTGCCATCTGGAAGGACAAGCTGATCCCGGCCTTCGAAGCCAAGAACCCCGGCATCAAGGTGGTGTTCGCCCCGTCGGCTCCGACCGAATATGACGCCGCTCTCGGCGCCAAGCTCGCCGCCGGTTCGGCGGGCGACCTGATCACCTGCCGCCCCTTCGACAAGTCGCTCGAACTGTTCAAGAAGGGTAACCTTGCCGATCTCTCGGCGCTGCCCGGCATGGAAAACTTCTCGCCCGTCGCCAAGTCCGCCTGGCAGACCGATGACGGCAAGGCGAGCTTCTGCGTGCCGATGGCGTCCGTCATCCACGGCTTCATCTACAACAAGGACGCCTTCGATAAGCTCGGCATCAAGGTGCCTCAGACTCGCGACGAGTTCTTCGCCGCGCTCGACAAGATCAAGGCCGACGGCACCTACATCCCGATGGCGATGGGCACCAAGGACCTCTGGGAAGCCGCGACCATGGGCTACCAGAACATCGGCCCCAACTACTGGAAGGGCGAGGACGGCCGCGCGGCGCTGATCAAGGGCGATCAGAAGCTGACCGACAAGGACTGGGTCGCTCCTTACGAGGAACTGGCCAAGTGGAAGCCATATCTCGGCGACGGCTTCGAAGCCCAGACCTATCCGGACAGCCAGAACCTGTTCACGCTCGGCCGCGCCGCCATCTACCCGGCCGGCTCGTGGGAAATCGGCCTGTTCAACACGCAGGCCCAATTCAAGATGGGCGCCTTCCCGCCGCCGGTCGAGAAGGCAGGCGACACCTGCTACATCTCCGACCATACCGATATCGGCATGGGCCTGAACGCAGCCTCCAAGCATGCGGACGCGGCCAAGACCTTCCTGTCCTGGGTGGCCTCGCCGGATTTCGCCACCATCTACGCCAACGCGCTGCCGGGCTTCTTCAGCCTGAACTCCGCACCGGTGAAGATGCAGGACCCGCTGGCGCAGGAATTCGTCTCCTGGCGCGGCAAGTGCAAGTCGACGATCCGCTCGACTTACCAGATCCTGTCGCGCGGCACGCCGAACCTCGAAAACGAGACCTGGGTTGAATCGGCCAACGTCATCAACGGCACCGATACGCCCGAAGCCGCGGCCAAGAAGCTGCAGACCGGCCTCGACAGCTGGTATAAGCCGGCCAAGTAAGGGCTCAGCAACGGAGTCGGCTGGGCGCATGCCCGGCCGGTTCCGGATTATCCTGTTCCATATTGCGATTGTCGGCTCTGCCTCACGGCTTTACCCTGCTCTTGTTGGGGGAAGGCTAGCTGATCAGTCGCAGGCCTTTGTCTTGCCGCGCCGGGCAAGGTTGGGCCATGCATCGAGACATCATCTAGCATCACATCGTCTGGAACCGAGAGACGGCGGGGACCGAACTCATGGCCGCACAAACACGACCGAAAAGACCGTTCCGCTGGCATATCGCCGTCTTCCTGGCGCCGGCGGTGCTGGTCTATACGGCGATCATGATCCTGCCGCTGGCCGGCACGCTGCAGCTTTCGCTGTTCCGCAACGTCGACCAGTCCCAGGTCTTCGTCGGCCTGGACAATTTCCGCGCCCTGTTCGGCGACCCCAACTGGTCGGTGAATTTCTGGAACGCGCTGCGCAACAATGTCTGGTTCTTCATCATCCACATGCTGGTGCAGAACCCGGTCGGCGTGCTTTTGGCCGCCATCCTGTCCAGCCCGAAGCTGCGGTTCTCGGCCTTCTACCGCACGGCGATCTTCGTGCCGACCATCCTGTCCTTCGTCATCGTCGGCTTCGCCTGGAAATTGATCCTGTCGCCGCTGTGGGGCGTGGCGCCGCATCTGCTCGACTTCGTCGGCCTGAAAAGCCTGTTCACGCCGTGGCTCGGCAAGGAGCAATACGCGCTGACCGCGCTCAGCCTGATCTCGGTGTGGCAGTTCATCGGCATTCCGATGATGCTGATCTATGCCGCCTTGCTGTCGATCCCCGAAGAGGTGATCGAGGCGGCCGAATGCGATGGCATCACCGGCTTGTCGCAGTTCTGGAAGATCAAGCTGCCGCTGATCCTGCCCTCGATAGGCATCATCTCGATCCTCACCTTCGTCGGCAATTTCAACGCCTTCGACCTGATCTACACCGCACAGGGCGCGCTCGCCGGGCCGAACTATTCGACCGATATTCTCGGCACCTTCCTCTACCGCGCCTTCTTCGGTTTCCAGCTGCAGGTCGGCGACCCCAACATGGGCGCGACCATCGCCACGATCATGTTCCTGATCATCCTCGGCGGTGTCTGCGTCTACCTCTTCCTCATCCAGACGCGCCTGCGTCGCTACCAGTTCTGAGGGCGGAGATGTCACGGCTGAACACCCCCCTCTGGCCTGCCGGCCATCTCCCCCCCTGGGGGGGAGATCAGATGTCACTACTGCTTTCGCCAATCGCCAACGTTGCAAAGTGGGCGGCAAGGCCAACGCTGCCGATCTCCCCCCTTGAGGGGGAGATGGCCGGCAGGCCAGAGGGGGGCGCCTTGGAACCAGCCTCTCTGTGCGCTTGGGAGTTTTTCCAATGAGCATCGCCACCCGTTCACTGCCCCGCACCATCGGCGCCCACGCGATCCTGCTGACCTACACGGCGATAGCGCTTTTCCCCGTGGTTCTGGTCATCGTGAATTCGTTCAAGTCGCGCGCGGGCATCTTCGGCGCGCCGCTGACGCCGCCGACGCCGAAAACTTTCGACATGATCGGCTACACCACGGTGATCGGCCAGGGCGACTTCGTCCATTATTTCCAGAACAGTCTCGTCGTCACCGTCGGCTCGCTGTTCTTCGTGCTGCTGTTCGGCGCCATGGCGGCGTTCGCGCTGTCGGAGTACCGCTTTCGCGGCAACACGCTGATGGGGCTTTACCTGGCGCTCGGCATCATGATCCCGATCCGCCTCGCCACCGTCGCCATCCTGCAATTGATGGTGGCGAGCGGGCTGGTCAACACGCTGACCGCGCTGGTCCTGGTCTACACCGCGCAAGGCCTGCCGCTGGCCGTCTTCATCCTGTCCGAATTCATGAAGCAGGTCTCCGACGACCTGAAGAATGCCGGCCGCATCGACGGCCTGTCCGAATACACCATCTTCTTCCGCCTGGTGGTACCGCTGGTGCGGCCGTCGATGGCGACGGTCGCCGTCTTCACCATGATCCCGATCTGGAACGATCTGTGGTTCCCGCTGATCCTGGCGCCGTCGGAAGAGACCAAGACGGTGACGCTCGGCGCCCAGCTTTTCCTCGGCCAATTCGTCACCAACTGGAACGCCATCCTGGCCGCGCTCTCGCTGGCGATCCTGCCGGTGCTGATCCTCTACGTCATCTTCTCGCGGCAGCTGATCCGCGGCATTACTTCCGGAGCCGTCAAGTGAGTTCAGAATCACCCCTTCGCGTCCCAAATCCCCTGCGAGTAATCGTCGCCGGCCTCGGCAATATGGGCCGCAGCCATGCGCTGGCCTATCACACCCATCCGGGTTTTCAGATCGCGGCGCTGGTCAATCGCTCCGACGTGCCGTTGCCTGGAGGGCTGTCCGGCTATGGCATCAGGCGTTCCTTCGACGACGCGCTACGCGAGGAAAAACCCGACGTCGCCTGCATCGCCACCTATTCCGACAGCCACGCCGACTATGCGGTAAAGGCGTTCGAGGCCGGCTGCCATGTCTTCGTCGAAAAGCCGCTGGCAACGACGGTGGCGGACGCCAAGCGCGTCGTCGCCGCAGCCAAGGCCAATGGCAAGAAACTGGTGATCGGCTACATCCTGCGCCATCACCCGTCCTGGATCCGATTGATCGCCGAGGCGCGCAAGCTCGGCGGTCCCTACGTCTTTCGCATGAACCTCAATCAGCAATCCTCGGGCCATACCTGGGAAACGCACAAGCAGTTGATGCGGACGACATCGCCGATCGTCGATTGCGGCGTGCACTATCTCGACGTCATGCTGCAGATCACCGACGCCAAGCCAATCGAGGTGCGCGGCATGGGCGTGCGGCTGACCGACGAGGTGGCGCCCTCCATGTACAATTACGGCCATCTGCAGGTGCTGTTCGATGACGGCTCGGTCGGCTGGTACGAGGCCGGCTGGGGTCCGATGATTTCCGAGACGGCCTTCTTCGTGAAGGATGTCATGTCGCCCAAGGGCTGCGTGTCGATCGTCATGAAGGAGGGCGTGAGGTCCGACGATATCGACACCCACACCAAGACTTCGACCATCCGTCTGCACAGCGCTGAAACCGGGCCGGACGGCAAATTCGCCAGGCCGGACGAGATGCTGTCGATGGAAGGCGAACCCGGTCATCAGGATCTCTGCGATCTCGAACAGGCTTTTGTCCTCAAGGCAATCCGCGAGGACATCGATCTCACCAGACACATGGACGACGCGGTGCGGTCGCTCGCCGTCTGCCTTGCCGCCGACGAGAGCGTGCGCAGCGGCAAGGCGGTGCGACTGTGACCAGGCTGCCGTCGTCAGCGCTCTACGGCGCCCCCCTCTGTCCTACCGGACATCTCCCCCTCAACGGGGGAGATCGACTGTCTCGGTTGCCTTCGCCAATCACCAACATTGCAAGAAGAAAGGCTGGGTCGACGCTGCCAATCTCCCTCCTTGAGGGGGAGATGGCCGGCAGGCCAGAGGGGGGTGCTTTCGCGCCCACGCATCAATTTGGAGGACTGCCGTGGGCTCGCTGAAGATCGAGAACGTGAAGAAGGCCTTTGGGCCGGTCGAGGTGCTGAAGGGCATCGACCTAGAAGTGACGGATGGCGAGTTCGTCGTCTTCGTCGGCCCTTCGGGCTGCGGCAAGTCGACCTTGCTCCGCGTCATCGCCGGGCTGGAGGATTCGACCTCTGGCCGGGTGCTGATCGATGGCGACGACGTCTCCGTCACGCCGCCGGCAAAACGCGGCATCGCCATGGTGTTCCAGACCTATGCGCTTTATCCGCATCTGACGGTGAAGAACAATATGGGCCTCGGCCTCAAGCAGGCGAACACGCCGGCGGCGGAGATCGATCGCCGCATCGGCGTCGCCTCGTCCATGCTGTCGCTGGAGCCCTATCTCGAAAGGCGGCCGGCGGAGCTCTCCGGCGGCCAGCGCCAGCGCGTCGCCATCGGCCGCGCCGTGGTGCGCGAGCCAAAGCTGTTCCTGTTCGACGAGCCGCTGTCGAACCTCGACGCGGCACTGCGCGTCAACACGCGGCTGGAAATCGCGCAGCTGCATCGCCGGCTCAAGGCGACGATGATCTACGTCACCCACGACCAGGTCGAGGCGATGACGCTGGCCGACAAGATCGTCGTACTCAACGCCGGAAAAATCGAGCAGATCGGCGGCCCGATGGAGCTCTACAATTCGCCGGCAAACGAGTTCGTCGCCGGCTTCATCGGTTCGCCAAAGATGAATTTCGTCGACGGCGCCCGGCTCGGCGAGACGGCCAAGACCATCGGCGTGCGGCCGGAGCATCTGACCGTCGATCCCAAGTCAGGCGCCTGGAAGGGCACTGTCGTCCATGCCGAGCATCTCGGCGCCGACACCAATCTTTATCTGGATTGCGAGAAGGCCGGCCTGATCACCGTACGGATTTTCGGCGTCTACGACGCGGAACCCGGCGCCACGCTCTATGCGACGCCCGATGCGGCGAAGACGTATCGGTTTGGGCCGGATGGGAGGGTGCTGAAGTAGGACGCGCCGGTACTTCTTCCTTCTCCCCCTGTGGGGCCCGAAGGGCGGGCGAGGCCCGTGACTCGCCCAGGGCGGTGGCCGCGAAGCGGCCGGATGAGGGGTGCTCCAGCTTGGCACCGACGGCATTCCGTCACCCACCCCTCAACCGTCTCGGCGCTGCGCGCCGATCCACCTTCTCCCACAGGGGGAGAAGGGAAGGGCGCGCTTAAATGTCGGCCTTGAACGTCTGCTTCTGCTGGCCGAGCCCCTCGATACCCAGCTCCACCACGTCACCCGCCTTCAAGAACACTGGCGGCTTCATGCCGAGGCCGACGCCGGGCGGGGTGCCTGTTGAAATAATGTCGCCGGGATGCAGCGACATGAACTGGCTGAGATAGGAGACGAGATAGGCAACGCCATAGACCATGGTCCTGGTCGAGCCGTTCTGCATCGTCTTGCCGTTGACCGTCAGCCACATTTTGAGGTTGTGCGGGTCGGCCACTTCGTCCTTGGTCACCAGCCACGGGCCGGTCGGGCCGAACGTGTCGCAGCTCTTGCCCTTCGTCCACTGGCCCTGGCGCTCGGCCTGGAAGGCGCGTTCCGACACGTCGTGCGCGACGCAATAGCCGGCGACGTAGTCGAGCGCATCGGCTTCGCTGACATATTTGGCTTTTCTGCCGATGATCACGCCGAGCTCGACTTCCCAGTCGGTCTTCTCGGAACCACGCGGGATCAGCACGTCGTCGTCGGGGCCGACGATGGCCGAGCTTGCCTTCATGAAGATGATCGGCTCAGGCGGCACGGTGGCGCCGGTTTCCGCGGCATGGTCGGAATAGTTGAGGCCGATGCAGATGAACTTGCCGGTGCCGGCAACGCAGGCGCCAAGGCGCGGCTTGCCGGAAACCACCGGCAGCGACTTCGCGTCGAGCTTCGACAGCATATCCAGCGAGGCCGGATGAAGCGTGGTGCCGGCAATATCGGCGACATGGGCGGAGAGATCACGGATCGTTCCATCCGCATCGAGCAGGCCGGGACGTTCGCTCCCCATCTCGCCATAGCGCAGCAGTTTCATGCATCTTCTCCTGATTGCGGCCTCATGGCCGTTCTACAAACTCTCCGCCGAGGCATCAGCCCTTCTGGAACCCGGCGGACCGTAGCCACCGGCCTGCTTCACGACAAGCGCGGACAGCCTGTTGTGACGGCCGGCGAGCGGGATTTTCAGACTTCGCGATCCCTCGTCAAACCCGATCTTCCCGTTGTCCCCGGACGGCGCTCAGATCGACCAGCCGCCGTCGATATTATAGGCCTGACCCGATGTGTAGGTGGCGCCGGCCAGGTAGACGGCGAGATCGGCGATCTCCTCCGGCGTGCCGAGCCGGCCCATCGGCTGGCGGGCGATGAAGGCGGCGCGGGCGGCGTCGTAATCGCCCTGGGCGTGCATGCGGTCCTGCAGCGACGGGCTTTCGACGGTGCCGGGGCAAATGGCGTTGCAGCGTATGCCCTTGCCGACATAGTCGGCCGCGACCGCCTTGGTCAGGCCGATGACCGCCGCCTTGGTGACGCCATAGGCGAAGCGGTTCGGCACGCCCTTGGTCGAACTGGCGAGCGAAGCCATGTTGATGATCGATCCGTCGCCGCGCTCCAGCATGCCGGGCAGTACCGCCCGGATGGTGCGGATCATGGCGCGTACATTGAGATTGAAGGCGAAATCGAGATCGGTGTCCTTCATCTCCAGGATCGAGCCCGAATGGACGAAACCGGCGCAGTTGAACAGCACATCGACGGCGCCGATCTCGGCAAAGGCGGCATTGACCGCCTCGTCGTTGAGCACGTCGACCTTGCGGGTCTTGATGCCGGAGGCCTTAGCGAGTTCCGCCAGCAGCGTCTCGTTGATGTCGGTGGCATGGACGGTGGCGCCGGCCTTGGCGAAGGCCAGCGCGCTTGCCTTGCCGATGCCTTGCGCCGCCGCCGTGATGACAACGACCTTGCCTGCCAGATCCGCCATATCTTTTCCTCGCCTGCTTGGGTCAATTGCCTTTATCGGCGGCCGGCGAAGGCGTCATGTGCCAGTCAGGCGCGATCGTCCGGCCTGTGCCAGTTCACTGATAAAGATGTTTTTTCTCGTTAAAGAACATATGTTCGGGCGTCAAGCCCGAACGCGATCACCAACCGCAACAGAGCTCCAGGCATGTCGTTGTCCCAAAACCGCTGCGCACTTTTGGGCGACATGCCTTTAGTCCCCGTAAGGCACCCAGACATTCTTCACCTCGATGGCGTGGCGCAGCAAGGCATCGCCGGCGGCGTCTTCCGAGGCCCAGTCGAGGCTGCGGCCATTGCCGCTCCAGACGCGCTTGAGGTTGCCGATGGAGTCGGCTTCCGCCTTGGCGCAGGTCTCGGCGTCGGTGAACAGCCAGAGCCCGTCGACGTCGTCGTGCTTGGCCAGCACGCCGGCAAGTTCGGCGCTGCGGCCGGTTACGATGTTGATGGCGCCGGCCGGCACGTCGGAATATTCGATGACCTGATAGAGATCGGTGGCGAGCAGCGGATATCGCTCCGAAGGCACGGCGATCACCGTGTTGCCCATGGCCAGCGCCGGCGCGACCAGTGAGATGAAGCCGAGCAGGGGCTGATTGTCCGGCGCGACGATGCCGACGACGCCGACCGGCTCATGCAGCGCCAGCGTCACGGCTCGGGCCGGCGGCTGGTGGACGCGGCCCTCGAACTTGTCGGCGAGGCCGGCATAGAGAAACAGCCGTTCGATCGAGAGCTCCACCTCGTCGCGCGCGGCCTTGGCATTGGCCCCGGTCAGTTCGGTGAGGCGGGCGGCAAACTCGCTTGCGCGGCCGGAAAGGTTCTCGGCCAGGTAATAAAGCACCTGGGACCTGTTGTAGGCGGTCGCCTCCGGCCAGCTCTTACAGGCGCGGGCGGCCGAAACCGCATCGCGGATATCCTTGCGGCTGCCGAGCCCGACTTCGCCGGCGAGTTTGCCCTTGGCCGTCGCGACGGCAATCGAGTAATTGCCGTCGGGGCGCACTTGCTTGCCGCCAATGAACAGCTTTGCCGTGCGGTCGATTGCCACGCCATCGGCCTGCTCGACGGGCTGCGCGGAGGATGTCGCCGGTTTGATGACCGGGCCGAGCGGCAGTTTCGCCGCGAGATATTCGAACATGCCCTCGCGCCCGCCTTCGCGGCCGAAGCCGCTTTCGCGATAGCCGCCGAAGCCGCAGGCGGCGTCGAACATGTTGGTGCCGTTGACCCAGACCACGCCGGCCTTCAGCTGCGGCGCCACATGGAGGGCAAGATTGACGTTCTCGCTCCACACCGAGGCCGCCAGGCCATAGCGCGTGTTGTTGGCGAGCTCGATCGCTTCCTCGGTGTTGCGGAAGGTCATGGTGGCGAGCACAGGCCCGAACACTTCTTCCTGCGCCAGGATATTAGCCGGCGAAACGCCAGTAGCGAGCGTCGGCAGGTGATAGTAACCCGACGACGGCAGCGTTGCATCCGGCTGCCAGCAGACGGCGCCCTGCCTGGCGCCCTCGGCGATCAGTCCCTTGACGCGTTCGAGCTGGGTCAGGTCGACCAGGGGGCCGATATCGGTGTTCTTGTCGAGCGGGCTGCCGACACGCAGTCGGCTCATCCTGACCTTGACCTTGGCGAACAAGGCGTCGGCGATGCCTTCCTGCACCAGCAGGCGCGAACCGGCGCAGCAGACCTGGCCCTGATTGAACCAGATGCCGTCGACCAGCCCTTCCACGGCGCTGTCGAGATCGGCGTCCTCGAAGACGATGAAGGCCGATTTGCCGCCGAGCTCCAGCGACAGTTTTTTGCCCGAGCCCGCCGTGGCCTTGCGGATGATCTTGCCGACCTCGGACGAGCCGGTGAAGGCGATCTTCTGGATGCCGGGGTGATTGACGATCGCAGCACCGGCTTCCGGACCGCCCTGGACGATATTGACGACGCCCTTCGGCACACCGGCGCGTTCGCATATCTCGGCGAACAAGATGGCGGTGAGTGGCGTGAATTCGGCGGGCTTCAGCACCACGGTACAGCCCGCCGCAAGCGCCGGCGCGATCTTCCAGGCCAGCATCAGCAGCGGAAAGTTCCACGGGATGATCTGGCCGACGACGCCGACACCCTTGTGGCCGGGAAAATCCCGGTCCAGCGCCTGCGCCCAGCCGGCATGATGGATAAAATGGCGGATCGCCAGCGGCACGTCGATGTCGCGGCTTTCGCGGATCGGCTTGCCGTTGTCGATTGTCTCAAGCACCGCGAACAGCCGCTGGTGGCGCTGCATGGCGCGGCCGATGGCGTAGAGCACTTTCGCGCGCTGGTAGCCGGTGCTGGCGCTCCATTTCGGCAGCGCCTTGGTGGCCGCCGCGACCGCCGCGTCGATGTCGGCGGCATTGGCGTCGGAGACTTTGGCCAGCAGCTTGCCGGAAGATGGTTCGCTGGTGTCGAAGGTCTTGCCGCCGCTCGCCGCCTTCCAATCGCCGCCGATGAACAGCGCCTTGCCGAAATCGCGCGCCGCGAGCCAGGCGTCCGCCTCATTACGAGCTTCCGGCGCCGGGCCATATTCCATTGCGTGATAACGTTCGAGAATGTTCATGGATTTGTTCCTTGCAGGCTGATCCGAAGCCTAGCACCCCTCATCCGACCGAGCTTCGCTGGGCCACCTTCTCCCACAAGGGGCCTGTTGCGCAATATTGCGGGAGGCGTGTTGTGAGGATTGAGGGCGGCCATTTTCGTTGCTTTGGAGGCTTTTCGGGGTTTGGGAGCCGCGCCTTTGCGGCGTTTGGCGGATTTCGGGCGCAGC
>NZ_JAPYKP010000105.1:0-20652 GCF_037179725.1 Mesorhizobium sp. Cs1321R2N1
TGTCCGTCATCTCCAACGAGATGAAGGATCTGGCCAGCCGCGCCCGCAGCCGCAAGCTGAAGCCCGAGGAGTATCAGGGTGGTACGACGGCGGTCTCCAATCTCGGCATGTTCGGCATCAAGGATTTTGCCGCGGTGATCAACCCGCCGCATGCGACGATCCTGGCGGTCGGCGCCGGCGAGCAGCGGGCGGTGGTCAAGAACGGCGAGATCAAAATAGCCACGGTGATGTCGGTGACGCTGTCGACCGACCATCGCGCCGTCGACGGAGCCCTGGGGGCCGAACTGCTGGTCGCCTTCAAGAAGCTGATCGAAAACCCGATGGGCATGCTGGTCTAGGAAGGAAAAGGCTGTGCGGATATTCTTCACCAGCCTTTTTGCCTTTCTCATTTCCGGGTTGGCCGGCGGGCTGATCGCGCAATGGTTGGCCGTCGCCACCGGCGCCGAGGAAGAATACATCATCGTCTTCATGTTCTCGGTGCTGGTGACTTTTGTCGTCACCTTCGTCTTCTTCGTCGCGCAATTGACGAACGATCCGGTCGCGGCCGTGGCGACGGCGGGAAAGTGGACGCTGATTGTATTTGTGGCGCTGCTCCTCCTCTTGGTCGCGCTGATCCTCTACAACGACAGCAGCGCCGCGGTGGTCAGGAAAGACATGCCGGTGGTTGCCGGTCTCGGTCTGCCGGGCCTGGTGACGATCATCATCCATTGGTTGTTCGTGCGCTGGCGCGTGAAGCGCGGTGTGGCCGACATAAAGGCGGGTTGAACGGATGAAGACGGTTCTTTGTTACGGCGACTCGCTGACATGGGGTTACAATGCCGAAGGTGGGCGTCATGCGCTCGAGGATCGCTGGCCAAGCGTGCTGCAAGCTGGCCTCGGCGAAGGCGTTCAGGTTATCGCCGACGGCCTCAACGGCCGCACCACCGCCTTCGACGATCATCTGGCCGGAGCCGACCGCAACGGTGCGCGGCTGCTGCCGACGGTGCTGACGACGCATGCGCCGATCGACCTGATCGTCATCATGCTCGGCGCCAACGACATGAAGCCATGGATCCATGGCAACCCGGTTGCGGCCAAGCAAGGCATCCAGCGGCTGATCGACATCGTGCGTGGCCACGACTATCCGTTCGACTGGCCGGCGCCGCAGATACTGATCGTTTCGCCACCTGTTGTAAGCCGCACCGAGAATGCCGATTTCAAGGAGATGTTTGCCGGCGGCGATGACGCCTCGGCGCAGCTCGCAGGGCAGTATTCGACGCTTGCCGACGAAGCCGGCTGCGGCTTCTTCGATGCAGCCACCGTGGCGCAAACCACACCGCTCGACGGTGTCCACCTCGACGCCGAAAACACGCGAAACATCGGTAAGGCGCTGACTTCGGTCGTGCGCGTCATGCTGGAATTGTGATTGAAGGAGAAAACCGTGGCTGAGAACTACGACGTCATCATCATCGGCTCCGGTCCCGGCGGCTATGTCACGGCGGTGCGTTCCGCCCAGCTCGGCTTCAAGACGGCGATCGTCGAGCGCGAGCATCTCGGCGGCATCTGCCTGAACTGGGGTTGCATTCCGACCAAGGCGCTGCTGCGCTCGGCCGAGATCATGCACTATTCGGATCACCTGAAGGACTATGGCCTGAAGCTCGACGGCAAGATCAGCGCCGACACGGCGGCAGTGGTCGATCGCTCGCGAAAAGTGTCACTGCGGCTCAATGGCGGCGTTGCCTTCCTGATGAAGAAGAACAAGGTCGACGTTATCTGGGGTGAGGCCAAGCTATCGAGGCCTCCTTCCGGTGATAAATTGGGTGAGATCGTTGTTTCCAAGACGGCCAAGAAGCCGATGGAACCGCAGCCGCCGGTGCCGAAAGGCATCAAGGGCGAGGGCACCTACGCCGCCAAGCACATCATCCTGGCGACCGGCGCCCGGCCGCGCGCACTGCCCGGCATCGAGCCGGATGGCAAGCTGATCTGGACCTATTTCGAAGCCATGGTGCCCAAGGAGATGCCGAAGTCGCTGCTGGTGATGGGTTCGGGCGCCATCGGCATCGAATTCGCCTCCTTCTACCGCACCATGGGCGCGGACGTGACAGTCGTCGAACTGCTGCCGGCGGTGATGCCTGTCGAAGACGCCGAAGTCTCGAAGTTCGCGCAAAGGCAGTTCGAGAAGCAAGGCATGAAGATCATCCTCGAAGCCAAGGTGACCAAGGTCGAGAAGGGGGTGAACTCGGTCACCGCGCATGTCGAGATGAAGGACGGAAAGATCGAGAAGATATCAGCCGACCGCATGATCTCGGCCGTCGGCGTCCAGGGCAATATCGAGGGCCTCGGCCTTGAAGCACTCGGCGTGAAGACCGATCGCGGTTGCGTCGTCATCGACGGTTACGGCAAGACCAATGTGCCTGGCATTTACGCCATCGGCGATGTCGCCGGCCCGCCGATGCTTGCCCACAAGGCCGAGCACGAGGGCGTCGTGTGCGTCGAGAAGATCGCGAATTTCCCCGGTGTTCACGCCATAGACAAGCTCAAGATCCCCGGTTGCACCTACTGCAATCCGCAGGTCGCCTCGGTTGGCCTGACGGAAGCCAAGGCCAAGGCCGAAGGCAAGGACATCCGCGTCGGCCGCTTCCAGTTCGCCGCCAACGGCAAGGCGATCGCGCTTGGCGAGGACCAAGGCTTCGTCAAGACCATCTTCGACAAGAAGACCGGTCAGTTGCTTGGCGCGCATATGGTCGGCGCCGAAGTCACCGAATTGATCCAGGGCTTTGTCGTGGCGATGAACCTCGAAACGACCGAGGAAGAGCTGATGCACACGATCTTCCCGCATCCGACGCTGTCGGAGATGATGAAGGAAAGCGTGCTCGACGCCTATGGCCGCGCCTTGAACGCATGATAGATTCGCCGCAGGAGACTCAGCTTCGAAAGTCGCGAGATCGCGACGGCGAGGCAGTTCGTTTCCGGATGCATTTTTACTCGCGCAAGGAGAAGGCATATGCACTTGAACGGCGTGGGCTGGATCGCAGCCATCATCATCGGCGGCCTGGCAGGCTGGTTGGCCGAAATGGTCATGAAGAGCAACACCGGCATATTCATGAATATTATCATGGGCATCGTTGGCGCTGTGGTGCTGAATGCCATCCTGCAGGCGCTCAACATCGGCGTGTTCGGCGTCGGCTGGACCGCCTATCTGATCACCGGCTTTATCGGTGCCTGCCTGCTGATCTGGGTCGGTCGTCTGGTGCGCCGTTAATCGATATCGCTCCGGCTATGCGAAAACGGTTGTGGCGGCATGCGCCGCTGCCGCCTTTTTCTTTGTGTTGAAAAGTCCTAGATGACGTGAAAGTGACGATCGCCGACGGGCGGTCGCGAGAAAAGCCAGGGTTCAGATGGTCACTGTCCTCGACACGATCGGCAACGCGCCGCGGCTGCGGCATCCCGAGAAGGCGCACAAGCCCGACCAGGAGGTGTTGCGCAAGCCGGACTGGATCCGCGTCAAGGCGCCGGTCTCGAAAGGTTATGCCGAGACACGCGAGATCGTGAAATCGCACAAGCTGGTGACCGTATGCGAAGAGGCCGGTTGCCCGAATATCGGTGAGTGCTGGGAAAAGAAGCACGCCACCTTCATGATCATGGGCGAGATCTGCACGCGCGCCTGCGCCTTCTGCAATGTCGCCACCGGCATCCCGACCGCGCTCGATCCCGACGAGCCGGCCCGCGTCGCGCATGCCGTCAAGCAGATGGGCCTTACCCATGTCGTCATCACCTCGGTCGACCGCGACGATCTCGCCGATGGCGGTGCGCAGCACTTCGCCGACGTCATCCGTGAGATTCGGGCGGCAACGCCTCTGACGACGATCGAAATCCTGACGCCGGATTTCCTGCGCAAGGACGGGGCGCTGGAGATCGTCGTGGCGGCCAGGCCCGACGTCTTCAACCATAATCTCGAAACCGTGCCGTCGAACTATCTGAAGGTCCGGCCGGGCGCCCGCTATTTCCACTCGATCCGGCTGCTGCAGCGGGTCAAGGAACTCGATCCGTCGATTTTCACCAAGTCCGGCATCATGGTGGGTCTTGGCGAGGAGCGGAATGAAATCCTGCAGTTGATGGATGATCTGCGCTCGGCCAATGTCGACTTCATGACCATCGGCCAATACCTGCAGCCGTCGAAAAAGCACCATCCGGTGATCCGTTTCGTCACGCCCGAGGAATTCAAATCCTTCGAGACGATCGGCAAGACCAAGGGTTTCCTGCTCGTGGCATCGAGCCCGCTGACGCGCTCGTCGCATCACGCCGGCGACGATTTCGCCCGGCTGCGCGCGGCGCGCGAAGCGCAGCTCATGAAAGCGCTCTAATGCATGTCGCCCAAAAGTGACCTCGGTTTTGGGAGAACGACGTGCATAAAGACAAAGACTCTGAAGCGCGTCGCATGACTCCGTTTCGACGCGACGCGCTTTAGGGCCGGTTTCATGCCGAAATTCGAAGCCACCCGCCGCGTCGCCCACACGTCTGAGCAGATGTTCGCGCTGGTCGCCGACATCGAGACGTACCCGCAATTCCTGCCGCTTTGCGAAGCGCTGACGGTCCGCTCGCGCAAGGAGCGTGACGGACGCACCATCCTCGTGGCCGATATGAGCATCGGCTACAAGGCGATCCGGGAGACCTTCACGACGCAGGTGCTGCTCAAGCCCGAAGACAACGCAATCGATGTGAAATACATTGATGGCCCGTTCAAATATCTGAGCAATGTCTGGCGTTTCGAGCCAGACGGTGCCGGCTGTACCGTGCGCTTCTTCATCGACTATGAATTCAAGAGCCGCATCCTGGGTGCGCTGATGGGCACGATGTTCGACCGTGCCTTCCGCATGTTCGCCGAGGCTTTCGAAAAACGCGCCGACGTCATCTACGGCAAGACACCGGCGGCCTGACTCGCGCCAAGCGCCTGCAAGCCGAGCTCGAGTGCATGGTTGACCGTTTCCCGGCGGATGAAGTTTCGGCCATTGTCGGCAAACAGCTTGTATTCAGCCGTCACCGGCTGGCCGTTCACCGCAACGCCGAACCAGACCAGCCCGACCGGCTTTTCCCTAGAACCGCCACCCGGACCGGCAATGCCGGTGACGGCCAGGGTCAGCCCGGCGCGTGAACGGGCGAGCGCGCCGGCTGCCATTTCGATCGCTGTCTCGCGGGAAACCGCGCCATGCGCGTCAAGCGTGGCGGCGTGCACGCCGAGCATGTCCATCTTGGCTTCATTGGAATAGGTGATGAAGCCGCGATCGACCACGGCCGAAGAGCCGGCAATGTCGGTCAGCGCGGCAATGATCATGCCGCCGGTGCAGCTTTCCGCGGTCGCCAGCATGATGCCGCGCTCCCGGCAGGCCTCAAACAGGGCGATTGCCAGGTCGCTGTTGGTCATTCCGGGACCTCGCCGGGAAACACCACGCTGGCGGTTGCGATCGCCGCGATGCCTTCCTCGCGGCCGACGAAGCCGAGCTTCTCGTTGGTGGTCGCCTTGATCGAGATGCGGTCGGCGGAAATGCCCAGCATCTGCGAAAGGACCGCCGTCATCGCCTCGCGGTGCGGGCCGACACGCGGCGCCTCGCAGATCAGCGTGATGTCGGCATTGGCGATGCGCCCGCCGCGCTCGCGCACCAGTCTTGCCGCATATTCGACGAATATCCGCGACGCAGCACCTTTCCACTGCGGATCGGACGGCGGGAAGTGCGTGCCGATGTCGCCGGCCCCGCAAGTCGCCAGCAGCGCGTCGGTCAGGGCATGCAGGCCGACATCGGCGTCGGAATGGCCCGACAATTTTCTGTCGTGCGGAATGGCGACGCCGCAGAGCGTGACATGATTGCCGGGCTCGAAGGCATGGACGTCATAGCCATTGCCGGTGCGGATGTCGGGAAAGTGTGCCCGCTCGCTGGAAAGCCGCTGGTGCGCCATGGCGATATCCCGTGCCCATGTGAGTTTGACATTGTCCGGCGAGCCGGGAACGAGCTTCACCGGCATTTGCATCCATTCAGCGATCGACGCGTCGTCGGTAAAGTCGGTTTTGCCTCTGTTATAGGCTTCCTCATGCATCCTCATGATCGCGAGGAAGGGAAAGCCTTGCGGCGTTTGGGCCGCGTGCAGCCCGCTCCTGGGGACTGTTTCGCCGACCATGCCGGTGGCCGATTCGCGTTTCAGCGTGTCGGCAACGGGCAAGGCGGGAAGCGCGCCTTCGCCCTCGCCGATGGCCGCGATGGTGCGGTCGATCAGATCCATGTCGACAAAGGGGCGCGCGGCGTCGTGGATGAGGACCTTGTCCGGCGCGTAGCTTCTTAGCGCGTGCAGCCCGAGCCGAACCGAATCCTGTCTGGTCGCGCCTCCGGCGATTGCCGTCACCCGATCGGCATCGGTGCCGACCGCTTGCCGAAAAAGCTCCTGGTCCTCGGCATGAATGGCCACGACGATCCGGCCGATAAGCGGGTGCGCCAGAAAAATATCGATCACACGAGCGATGACGGCGCGTCCGCCAATTCGTTGATATTGCTTCGGACCATCAGTCTGTCCGGCACGCGCGCCGCGACCGGCCGCGACGATAACCACCGCGACTTTGCCACCCGGATCCGGAGCCTGATTTTCAGTTGCGCCAGTCATTCAGTCTGGTCCTAGCCGCGGCTAAGGCCGAAGGCCAGCATTTTCCCAATTGCGCCTTAATGTGGCGTCATTCCGCGTTGCACATTTCTCTCGATCTGGCTAGAGAATGTGCAACGAATGGACATGCTTGGTTTTTGTGCATGGTTAACTTGATCAGATTGGCCGCGCCTCTCGACGTCGGCAGCGTGAGAATCCGCAACCGCGTCTTCCTCGCGCCGATGTCCGGGATTACGGACGAGGCGTTCAGACAGCGCGCCCATTCTCATGGCGCCGGCCTGGTCGTGTCCGAAATGGTGGCCAGCGGCGAACTCGCTAAGGGCAGGGCCGGCTGCGACCTGCGCATACGTCATTCCGGCCTGCCCGTCCATATGGTGCAGCTTGCCGGCCGCGAAGCCATGCATATGGCTGAAGGCGCACGGATCGCCGCCGGCGAGGGTGCCGACATCATCGACATCAATATGGGCTGTCCGGCCAAGAAGGTCACCGGTGGCTATGCCGGCTCGGCATTGATGCTGGACCTCGACCACGCGCTCTCGCTGATCGAGGCCGTGGTCGCCGCCGTCAAGGTGCCGGTGACGGTCAAGATGCGACTGGGTTGGGACGACGCCGCACTTAACGCTCCCGTCCTGGCCCGCCGTGCCGAGCAGGCGGGCGTCAGGATGGTCACGGTTCACGGTCGTACACGCTGCCAGTTCTACCAGGGCAAGGCGGATTGGCGCGCCATCGCTCGCGTCAAGGAGGCCGTTTCCATCCCGGTCGTCGCCAATGGCGATGTCTGCTCCCAGTCTGAAGCCTCGGTCATTCTCGAACAGTCCGGCGCCGACGCAGTGATGGTCGGCCGCGCCCATTATGGCGCGCCGTGGGTCGCCGGCAGCATCGCTGCGGCTGCAGGCGGGACATTTTCATCCCGCATTCCCGAGACCCCGCAAGGGCTCGCCGACTATGTCGTCGCCCATTACGAGGACATGCTGGCGCTTTACGGTATCGAGAGCGGCCTGCGGCAGGCGCGCAAGCATCTGGGCTGGTATCTCGATCGACATGCCGGCAGTGTCGCTGGCGAGAGTAGAAAAGCGATAATGACCGCACTCGAGCCGGCTCGCGTCATTACCTTGCTGCGCGATGTGTTTTCGCGCGATCCGCAAACCTTGAACCTGCGGAGCGCCGCATGACCGCCACCGCTGGCCAGGGCACCGAAATGGCCGATGCCGCCCAGATCGTGCTGAACACGATCCGCCGCCCGGTGATCATGCTCAGCGAGGAAGGCTTCATCACCTTCGCCAACGCCGATGCCGAGGATTTCTTTCGCTCCAGCGCGACCATGCTGGCGCGCAACACCCTGTCCAAGCTCATACCCTTCGGCAGCCCGTTGCTGACGCTGGTCGACCAGGTGCGCGAGCGCCGCGCGCCCGTCAACGAGTATCGGGTCGACGTCTCGTCACCGCGCCTCGGCATCGAAAAGGTCGTCGATCTCTATGTCGCGCCGGTGCCGGAATTTCCGGGCTCCGTCGTCGTCATGTTCCAGGAGCGGTCGATGGCCGACAAGATCGACCGGCAGATGACGCATCGCGGCGCCGCGCGCTCGGTGACCGGCCTGGCGGCGATGCTGGCGCATGAGATCAAGAACCCGCTCTCCGGTATCAGGGGTGCTGCCCAGCTGCTCGAACTGTCCGCATCCGATGAGGATCGCGCGCTGACGCGGCTGATCACCGACGAGACGGACCGCATCGTGTCGCTGGTCGACCGTATGGAGGTGTTTTCCGACGAGCGGCCGATCGATCGCTACCCCGTTAACATCCACGTCGTGCTCGATCACGTGAAAGCGATCGCAAAGAATGGTTTCGCGAAGAAAATCAAGATATTGGAGGATTATGATCCTTCATTGCCTCCGGTATTCGCCAACCGCGACCAGCTGATCCAGGTGTTCCTCAACCTGATCAAGAACGCCGCCGAGGCAATCGGCAGCGATCCGCAGGGCGAAATCGTGCTGTCCACCGCCTTCCGGCCCGGTATTCGGGTTTCGGTCCCGGGCACGCAGGACCGCGTATCGCTGCCGCTGGAGTTCTGCGTGCGCGACAATGGTTCCGGCGTCTCGGAAGATATCCTGCCGATCCTGTTCGATCCCTTCATCACCACCAAGCCGAACGGCTCGGGGCTGGGGCTGGCGCTGGTGGCCAAGATCGTCGGCGAACATGGCGGCATCATCGAATGCGATTCGACGCCGCGCGCGACAACGTTCCGGGTCCTGATGCCGGCCTGGAAGGAAACGGCGCTGAGCGCCGATCAAGACGGCGAAGGAGACCGCAAATGACGGTTCGCGGCAATATTCTCGTCGCCGACGACGATGCGGCGATCCGCACCGTACTCAATCAGGCCCTGTCGCGTGTCGGTCACGAGGTGCGCGTCACCTCCAACGCCTCGACCCTGTGGCGTTGGGTGGCGGCAGGCGAGGGTGACCTCGTCATCACCGACGTCGTGATGCCGGACGAGAACGCTTTCGACATGCTGCCGCGCATCAAGAAGGCGCGGCCGGAACTGCCCGTCATCGTCATGAGCGCCCAGAACACCTTCATGACGGCGATCCGCGCTTCCGAGACGGGCGCCTACGAATATCTGCCGAAGCCTTTCGACCTGACCGAACTCCTCAACATTGTCAATCGCGCGCTATCCGAGCCCCGGCGGCCGAAGATCGATGCCCGGCAAGAAGAGCAGCCCGAGACGATGCCGCTGGTCGGCCGTTCGGCCGCCATGCAGGACATCTACCGCATGCTGGCGCGCATGATGCAGACCGACCTGACGGTCATGATCTCGGGCGAATCGGGCACTGGCAAGGAACTGGTGGCGCGCGCGCTGCACGAGTATGGACGCCGCCGTGGCGGTCCATTCGTTGCCATCAACATGGCGGCGATCCCGCGCGACCTGATCGAATCGGAATTGTTCGGCCACGAGAAGGGCGCGTTCACCGGCGCGCAGAACCGCTCGACCGGCCGCTTCGAGCAGGCAGAGGGCGGCACGCTGTTCCTCGACGAGATCGGCGACATGCCGATGGAGGCGCAGACGCGCCTGCTGCGCGTCCTGCAGCAGGGCGAGTACACGACGGTCGGCGGCCGCACGCCGATCAAGACCGATGTGCGCATCGTCGCTGCCACCAACAAGGACCTGCGCACGCTGATCAACCAGGGCCTCTTCCGCGAGGACCTTTTTTATCGCCTCAACGTCGTGCCGCTCAGGTTGCCGGCGCTGCGCGAGCGCTCCGAGGATGTGCCCGATCTGGTGCGCCATTTCTTCAAGCTTGGCGAAATGGAGGGGCTGCAGACCAAGCGTATCTCTTCCGGCGGCATCGAACTGATGAAGCGCTATCCGTGGCCAGGCAATGTGCGCGAGCTGGAAAACCTCGTTCGCAGGCTCGCCGCGCTTTATTCGCAGGACGAGATTTCCGCCGAGATCATCGAGGCGGAGCTCAAGACAGGTGAGCGCCCGGTGGTACCAGGCGCCGGCAACCTCATTCCCGACGATCTTTCCATTGGCCAGGCAGTGGAGCACTTCCTGCAGCGCTATTTCGCCTCCTTCGCGGGCGAATTGCCGCCCGCCGGTCTCTACGAGCGCATTCTGTCCGAAGTCGAATATCCGTTGGTGCTGGCTTCGATGACGGCAACCCGCGGCAACCAGATCAAGGCCGCGGAGCTCTTGGGCCTCAACCGTAACACCTTGCGCAAGAAGATTCGCGAATTGGGCGTCAACGTCTATAAGTCATCCCGCCAGACCTGAGCCGGCGCCGGCACACGATCTTTTCAGGGGACCGAACGGGCAAAGAGTCCCGTCGCCGTCACACTTGTTGCATAATCGCCACAATGCGTTGCATAGATCGGATGCAATCACTGGCTCTCACGGCGACATGGCTCCGCAGACACCTGTACTCAACCAACCGCTTTTCAGCGAACCCGGCGCGCGCGACGGCCGCCGGCTGCTGGCGCTGCCCGGCGTGGTCGCGGTCGTCGGCGCCCTGGCCATGGCGGCTATTTCGTTCGCTATCCTGGTCGGAGCGACGCCGATTGCGCCGGACGCCAAGGCAACCTGGGCGCTGATCGCACTCAACGCCGCCTTCGTGGTCTTCCTGATTGCGCTGGTCGGGCGCGAGGTGCATCGCATCGTCATGGCCCGCCGCCATGGCAAGGCGGCTTCGCGCCTGCATGTGCGCATCGTTGCCATGTTCGCGCTGGTTGCCGCCATTCCCGCCATCATGGTGGCGATCATCGCCTCGATCACACTCGATATCGGCCTTGATCGCTGGTTTGAGATTCGCACCAAGACAATCGTCAATTCTTCACTGTCGATCGCCGACGCCTATGTGCAGGAGAACGCGCGCAACCTGCAGGGCACGACATTGTCGATGGCCTACGATCTCGATGCCTCCCGCTCGCTTTATGGCCTCGATCGCACCGGCTTTCTCGATCTCA
Source organism: Mesorhizobium sp. Cs1321R2N1 (assembly GCF_037179725.1). Classification (NCBI taxonomy): domain Bacteria; kingdom Pseudomonadati; phylum Pseudomonadota; class Alphaproteobacteria; order Hyphomicrobiales; family Phyllobacteriaceae; genus Mesorhizobium; species Mesorhizobium sp. Cs1321R2N1. The sequence goes on from NZ_JAPYKP010000105.1 coordinate 11,082, forward strand.
TGAACAAGGAAGCCGTAGGCCGCTCGCTGGCGCACGCCGCGCTGATCAAGCCCGACGGCTCCTTCGTCATGAGCGCCAAGACCGATGCCGATTTCGCCATGCCGGAACCGCCGGAAGGCGCGGTTGCCACTGCCACCGACGGCAAGCCGGTCCTGATCGAGCCGCGCACGCGCAACATCATGGGCGCCATCGTCAAGTTGCGTGAGATCGAGGGCCTCTATCTCTACACCATCCGTCTGGTCGACCCAGAGGTGATCAAGGCGCGGCAGATCGTCAGGTCCAACACCGACGAGTATCGCAATCTCGAGGACAACAGGCGCACCTCGCAAGTGGCATTTGCGCTGCCCTACCTGTCATTGACCCTGATCATTATCCTGTCGGCGATCTGGACCGGCATAGCCGTCGCCGACCGGCTGGTGCGGCCAATCCGTCAGCTGATCGGCGCCGCCGACGAAGTCGCGACCGGCAATCTCGATGTCGCGGTGCCGGTGCGGCCGTCCGATGGCGATGTCGCCTCGCTCGGCGATACCTTCAACAAGATGCTGCTGGAGCTCAAATCACAGCGCAACGAGATCCTGTCGGCGAAGGACCTGATCGACGAGAGGCGGCGCTTTTCGGAAGCCGTGCTTGCCGGTGTCACCGCCGGCGTCATCGGCGTCGACCCTTACGGCATCGTTACCATCGTCAACCGATCTGCCGAATCGATGCTGGCCATTTCCGCCAGCGCGGCACTTGGGCAAAACCTTTCCGCGCTCCTGCCGCATGTCGGCCGTGTCTTCGAGATCGGCCGCAAGTCCGGCAAGCCGGTCTACCGCGAGCAGGTGACTTTCTATCGCGCCGGCGCCGAACGGACCTTCAATGTGCAGGTCACCATCGAGGCCGGCGACGACGGCTCTGAGGAAAAATCCTATGTCGTGACGGTGGATGACATCACTGATCTGGTTCAGGCCCAGCGTTCATCCGCCTGGGCCGACGTAGCGCGGCGCATCGCCCACGAGATCAAGAATCCACTGACCCCGATCCAGCTTTCCGCCGAGCGTATCAAGCGCCGCTATGGTAAGGTCATCACCGAAGACCGCGAAGTTTTCGACCAGTGTACCGACACCATCATCCGGCAGGTGGAGGACATCGGCCGCATGGTCGACGAGTTCTCGGCTTTCGCGCGCATGCCAAAGCCCGAGATGAAGGCCATCGACCTGCGCGAATCACTGCGCGAAGCTTCCTTCCTGGTCGAAGTCAGCCGCGCCGATATCACGTTCGAGCGGATATTCGGCAATGAGCCGCTCAAGGGCACTTTCGACAGCCGCTTGATGGCCCAGGCCTTTGGCAATGTGATCAAGAATGCGGCCGAAGCGATCGACGGACTGGAACAGAAGGACGGTTCGCACGGCATAATCCGGATTCAAGCCGGGCGTCAGAATGGCGCGATTCGCATCGACGTCATCGACAACGGCAAAGGCCTGCCGCGCGAGAATCGCCAACGTTTGCTGGAGCCTTATATGACCACACGCGAAAAGGGCACCGGGCTTGGTCTCGCTATCGTCAAGAAGATCGTGGAGGACCATGGCGGCAGGCTGGAGCTCCATGATGCACCTGCGGATTTCCACGGCGGGCGCGGCGCGATGATCAGCATCATCCTGCCGCCCGCGGCCGCCGCGCTGCCGCGCGGCGAAAGCAGGGCGGACCACGAAAGAAAAACTGAAAAGGTCGATAATGGCGTCTGATATTCTCATCGTCGATGACGAGGAAGACATCCGGGAACTCGTCGCAGGCATCCTGAGCGACGAGGGTCACGAAACCCGCACGGCATTCGATGCCGACAGCGCACTGGCGGCCATCGCCGATCGAGCGCCGAGGCTGATCTTCCTGGACATCTGGCTGCAAGGCTCGCGCCTGGACGGATTGGCGTTGCTCGACGAGATCAAGACCATGCACCCGAACCTGCCCGTGGTGATGATTTCAGGCCACGGCAACATCGAAACCGCGGTTTCCGCCATCCGTCGCGGCGCGTATGATTTCATCGAGAAGCCGTTCAAGGCCGACAGGCTGATCCTCATTGCCGAACGTGCGCTCGAGACCTCGAAATTGCGCCGCGAGGTTTCCGACCTCAAGCTGCGCAGCGGCGAGACCTTCGACCTGATCGGCATGTCGTCGGCGATGAGCCAGTTGCGCCAGACCATCGAGCGCGTCGCGCCGACCAACAGCCGCGTGATGATCATTGGTCCCTCCGGCTCGGGCAAGGAACTGGCGGCCCGCGCCATCCATACGCTGTCGACCCGCAAGGGCGCGCCGTTCGTGACGCTGAGCGCCGCCAACATTACGCCCGAACGCATGGAGATCGAACTGTTCGGCACCGAATCGAACGGCGTCGAACGCAAGGTGGGAGCGCTGGAGGAAGCCCATCGCGGCATTCTTTACATCGACGAAGTGGCCGACATGCCGCGCGAGACGCAGAACAAGATTTTGCGCGTTCTGGTCGAACAGCAGTTCGAGCGGGTGGGCGGCACAAAGCGGGTCAAGGTCGATGTCCGCATCATTTCCTCGACCTCGCAGAACCTGGAGGCGATGATCGCCGACGGGCGCTTCCGCGAGGATCTTTACCACCGTCTCGCCGTGGTTCCGGTCATGGTGCCGGGGCTGGCCGAGCGGCGCGAGGACATTCCCTATCTCGTCGACAATTTCATGAAGCAGATCGCCCGCCAGGCCGGCATCAAGCCGCGGCGTATCGGCGACGACGCGCTGGCCGTGCTGCAGGCGCACAATTGGCCGGGCAACGTGCGTCAGCTGCGCAACAATGTCGAGCGGCTGATGATCCTGGCGCGCGGCGAGGACGTCGACGCGCCGATCACCGCGGATCTGCTGCCGTCCGAAATCGGCGATGTCATGCCGCGCACGCCCAACCAGTCGGACCAGCACATCATGGCGCTTCCGCTGCGCGAGGCACGCGAACAGTTCGAAAAGGACTACTTGATCGCCCAGATCAACCGGTTCGGCGGCAACATCTCGAAGACGGCCGAGTTCATCGGCATGGAGCGCTCCGCCTTGCATCGCAAGCTGAAGTCGCTGGGCGTCTGACGCGCGGCGTCCGTCAGACGCGCCTGGGCCAAGCATTTGCCGGTTACGGCGGCGACGGAATCGCATAAGAAAGCCCGAGAATTTTCCAGGGGTCGCCAATGCCGCGCATTGCCTATGTCAACGGGCGCTACGTCGCTCATGCCGACGCTTCCGTGCATATCGAGGATCGCGGCTATCAATTCGCCGATGGCGTCTATGAGGTCTGCGAGGTGGCGCGCGGCTTCATCGTCGACATGCCGCGCCATCTCGCCCGGCTGAACCGCTCACTGACCGAACTGTCGATCGCCTGGCCGGTGACACGCAATGTGTTGCCGCTGATCCTGCGCGAGGTGGTCAACCGCAATCATGTCGTCAACGGTCTGGTCTATGTTCAGGTAACGCGCGGTGTCGCCAGCCGCGATTTCGTTTTTCCGTCGGCGGACACGAAGCCGGCGTTGGTGGTGACCGCCAGGAAGGCGGATCCTGCCGCCGGCACGAAACGGGCTGAGACTGGTATCGCGGTCATCACCGTACCCGAGAACCGCTGGGACCGTGTCGACATCAAGAGCACCGGACTGCTGCCCAATGTATTGGCCAAGCAGAAGGCCAAGGAGGCCGGCGCTCAGGAAGCCTGGTTCGTGGACGCGGATGGCAACGTCAAGGAAGGTGGCTCGTCGAACGCCTGGATCGTTACCAGGGATGGGGTTCTGGTCACCAGGCCGGCCGAACATGGCATTCTGCGCGGAATCACGCGCACCACCATGTTCGAAGTCGCGGCGAAACTTGGCCTGAAGATCGAGGAGCGTGGATTTTCCGTTGCCGAGGCCAAGACGGCTCGCGAAGCATTCATCAGTTCGGCGACGACTATTGCCATGCCAATCGTGACCATTGACGGTGATCCCATAGCCAATGGGCACCCCGGCTCAATAACACTTTCGTTGCGGCAGGCCTTTTTTGACATTGCGGAAAAAAGTCCAGCCTGATAACCGCACAGGTGGAATGAACATCAATATATCTCGTTCTGCTTGTCGTTACTGACGGCAAGAGGGTGTTTGCGCGCTTGACATGTGCCGGTTAATTTGGCGCATTGGCTGCAAACCGAAGGGGATCGGCGAAAGACAAAAACAATGGCGGAACGATCGCAAAACCTTCAGGACCTGTTCCTGAATTCAGTTCGCAAGAGCAAGAACCCGCTCACCATCTTCCTTATCAACGGCGTGAAGCTGACCGGCGTGGTCACTTCCTTCGACAACTTCTGCGTCCTGTTGCGCCGCGACGGCCACTCCCAGCTCGTCTACAAGCACGCCATTTCCACGATCATGCCGAGCCAGCCGGTTCAGATGTTCGATGGCGAGGAAAGCCAGGGCGCCTGATTGGCACGTGAGAAGGACGCGGACGACACGGTTCGCGGAAAACCAGCGCATCATCCCGGGACGGAAGCCAAGGGTCCGACGCGGGCCGTTGTTATTGTGCCTGTGCTTACCCGCCAACCGCGTAATGACGATGACACGAGCCGTCCCCGGCTGACGCGCTCGGCCGAGGCGCGCCACGACGAAGCAGTCGGCCTTGCCCGAGCCATCAACCTTGATCTGATCCATACAGCGGTCGTAACCGTCAACGATCCACGTCCGGCGACGTTGCTCGGCAGCGGCAAAGTCGAGGAGTTCGGTCAAATCGTGAAGGAGGGTCACGCGGAAGTGGTCATTGTCGACCATCCCCTGACCCCGGTGCAGCAGCGCAATCTCGAGAAGGAATTCAACGCCAAGGTGCTGGATCGCACGGGGTTGATCCTGGAGATCTTCGGCGAGCGGGCGCGCACCAAGGAAGGCACGCTGCAGGTCGAGCTTGCCCATCTCAACTACCAGAAGGGCCGTCTGGTGCGCAGTTGGACCCACCTGGAGCGTCAGCGTGGTGGTGCCGGTTTCCTCGGCGGCCCCGGTGAAACGCAGATCGAATCCGATCGGCGTCAGTTGCAGGAAAAGATCATAAAGCTGAAGCATGAGCTGGAAACCGTGCGCCGCACTCGCGACCTGCATCGCGCCAAGCGCAAGAAGGTGCCGTTTCCAGTGGTGGCGATCGTCGGCTACACCAACGCCGGGAAGTCGACGCTGTTCAACAAGCTGACCGGGGCAGGGGTGCTGGCGCAGGACATGCTGTTTGCCACGCTTGATCCGACACTGCGCCGCGTGCGCCTGCCGCACGGCACGCCGATTATCCTTTCCGACACGGTGGGCTTCATCTCGGACCTGCCGACGCATCTGATCGCGGCTTTCCGGGCGACCTTGGAAGAGGTGGTCGAGGCCGATCTCGTCCTCCATCTGCGCGACATTTCCGATCCCGACACGGCGGCGCAGGCCGAGGATGTCGAGCGCATCCTCGCCGACCTCGGCGTCGACGCCAGCGACACCAAGCGCGTGATCGAAGTCTGGAACAAGATCGACCTGCTGGACGAAGGCAACAGGCAGCGGCTGCTCGCCGACGGCGCCGACGGCAGCAAGGAGCCGCCAATCGCAATATCGGCGGTATCAGGCGAGGGCATCGATGCGCTGAAAGCGATCATCGAAACGCGGATGGCCGGCGAGCTGCAAGATCTGACGGTGACGATCGAGCCGGCCCAGTTCGGGCTTCTCGACTGGCTCTACCGCAATGGTGATGTCGTTTCGCGAACCGACAATGACGATGGTAGCGCCACCATCTCGCTCCAGGCCACGCAAAGCGCCCGTGAAGAGATCGAAAGCCGGTTGCGCCGCAAAAACAACGGCTAAAGCGCGGCAATTCCAGGAAAAGTGTATCGCGGTTTTTGTCTGGGATTGCCGAGCTATAGGCTTACTTCGCGGTTTTTGCATCCTGCCAGAGCGCTTCCATTTCCTGCAGGGTAGCTTCCTCTAGCGAGCCGCCTGATTTTTCCAGGGCCTGCTCGACATAGTGAAAGCGCGAGCGGAATTTTTCGTTCGTTCCGCTCAGCGCCGCCTCCGAATCGAGCTTGAGGTGACGACCGAGATTGACGACGGCAAACAACATGTCGCCGAACTCGTCCTTGATCTCAGCCGTTTCGCCCTTGGCCAGAGCCTCGCGCAGCTCCCCGATCTCTTCTTCGATTTTATCCAGGATGGGAGCAGCCTCGCTCCAGTCGAAGCCGACACGGGCGGCCTTTTCCTGAAGCTTCAAGGCTCGCGTCAAGGCGGGCAGCGCGACCGGAACACTGTCCAGGAATCCCTTGCCATTGTCCTCCGGGTCGAGGCCACGCGCGAGGCGGGCTTGCCGCTTCTCGGCCTTCTCCTGCGCCTTGATCTTCTCCCACATGCCCTTGGCCATGCCGGCGCTGCGAGCCTTCTCGTCGCCAAAGACGTGCGGATGGCGGCGGATCATCTTGGTGGTGATGGCCTGGACCACGTCAGGGAACGCGAATTCACCGGCCTCCTGCGCCATCTGGGCATGGTAGACGACCTGCAGCAGGAGGTCGCCAAGCTCGTCGCGCAGGTCGTCGAGATCGCCGCGCGCGATGGCGTCCGCCACTTCATAGGCCTCTTCGATCGTATAGGGGGCGATGGTGGAGAAATTCTGCTCAATGTCCCACGGGCAGCCAGTGTTCGGCGCGCGCAACGCCGCCATGATCTCGATCAGGCGTGAAATGTCTTTCGATGGCGTCATGTAGCGGATGCTACAGCGCGAACCGCCGCGCTGCCAACGCTGTCAGCCGGCGAGGGGACCTTGTCCACAATTGCACCGCATCCGCTTCGTCAGTCGAGCACGGAAACGACCGCCTTGGCGAGGTCATCCATGCCGTCCTCGGGCAGGCCGGCCACGTTGATGCGGCTGTCGCCGACCATGTAGACGGCGTGCTCGGCGCGCAGCCGTTCGACCTGCGCTTCCGTGAGGCCAAGCCGGGAGAACATGCCGCGAAACGGTCGGAGTTGGATTGCCGGCGCAGCGCCTCGGCGAACGCAACCCTAAGCCTCAGCATACGCAGGCGCATCTCTTCGAGCTCTGCTTCCCAGTCGGCACGCAGCGTGGCGTCCTCCAGCACGATGCGCACCGCGGCCGCACCATGGTCCGGCGGCATCGAATACATAGCGCGCGCCGCCGACAGCATCTGGCTCATCGCGACGTCTGCCTGCGCGCCGTCCCTGGCCAGGACCATCGCCGCGCCGACACGATCGCGGTAGACGGCGAAATTCTTCGAGCAGCTCGACGCGACGACCATTTCCGGGACTTTCGCGGCCAGCAGCCGCAAGCCGAGGGCGTCGGCCTCGAGGCCGTCACCAAAGCCCTGATAGGCGATGTCGACAAACGGCAGCAAGCCACGCTCGACGATCAGATCCGTGACGGCCTCCCACTGAACCGCGTCCAGATTGGCGCCGGTCGGGTTGTGGCAGCAGCCATGCAGCAGCACCACGTCGCCGCGGTTGGCCGTCCGCAATGCCGCCAGCATGGCGTCGAAACGAACCGCACCCGAGGCCGCATCGAAATAAGGGTATTCGCGAATCCGCAGGCCGGCGGCACGCATCACCGGCATATGGTTCGGCCAGGTCGGGTCGGAGACCCAGACTGTCGCGTCCGACCGTGTGCGCTTGAGCAGTTCCGCCACCAGCCGCAGCGCGCCGGAGCCGCCGGGCGCCTGTGCCGCACGGATGCGCGACAGGTCCGCACCCGGACCGAAGGCGAGCTTAGCCATCACAGTGTTGAAAGCGGTATCGCCGGCAAGGCCGAGATAGGTCTTTGTATCCTGTCGCTCCAGCAGCCGCTTCTCGGCTTCGCGCACGGCGCGCATGACCGGCGTCTTGCCGTCGCGATCCTTATAGACGCCGACGCCGAGGTCGACCTTGCCAGGGCGTGGATCGGCGCGATAGAGGCCGATCAGCGCAAGAATTTTGTCGGCGGGAGCTGGCTGCAGGTCTTCGAACATCATTATGGTTCCGTTGGCGCGGCGGAGTGATACGCAAATTGGCCAGGTTTCACCAGAGGTTTCGGTGCGCCGACGCGAAAGGCGGCACCTGTTGGTGCAGCTTCCACAAACTTCAGAGAAAGCATGCTCCATGCTCGTCCGTCTGACCATGATCTGCGCCGGCGCCACGGCGGCGACCCGGAAAGGATCGTTTCCTTCGGATGAACCGCTGGAGCCACGATCGCGGGCATTGGCAAAGGCGATGAGTGGGACGCTGCGTCGGGCCGACCGTGTGTGGACAGCGCCGGCGCTTCGCGCCTGTCAGACCGCGGAGGCGCTATCGCTGGATGCGTCTGTCGATCCGATGCTGGCAGACCAGAACTACGGTCGATGGGCAGACGAGAGCTTCGACGAGGTGCAGGCGCTACAGCCGGACGAGATCGCCGCCTGGCGCACGGATCCGAATGCGGCCCCCTATGGTGGTGAATCGCTGGCCGACGTTGCCCAACGGGCCGCTGGATTGATGGATCGACTGATCGCCGAACGTGGTCACACGATCGCCGTGACGCATGCCAGCGTCATCCGCACCGCGATCCTGCATGTTCTCAGCGCGCCGCTTGCCGCCAGTTGGAAGATCGACGTCGAGCCATTGAGCATCACCGATTTTCGCAGCGATGGCCGCAGGTGGATGCTGCGCGCCTGCGGCGTAACAGCTCTCAAACCGGCAAAACCGCTTGGGAGCTGAGACGCGAGCCGCGGCGATATCCTCCAGCAAAGAAAAGTGGCGCCCCCGGGATTAAAACTCCCACATGCTCCGTAAACAGGACATGAAACCGTCGATGCCACGCTTTGACATCATAGGACAGCTCGGGCCGCTGCGACGCTACGCGCGCTCGCTGACGCGCGACGGCGTCGAGGCCGAGGATCTCGTGCATGACGCGCTGGTGCGCGCCTATGAGCGGCGCGGCACCTTCCGCTCCGGCGGAAACCTGCGGGCATGGCTGCTGTCGATCGTCCACAACACCTTCATCGACCGCATGCGTTCGCGCCGCTCGGAAGCGGCACGTCTCGAACAAGCCGGATATCTGGCCGACGGCAGCACGCCGGCGCCGCAGGAACATTCCGTGCGCCTGGCGCAGGTGCGCGAAGCCTTTTTCAGCCTGCCGGAAGAGCAGCGCTCGGCGCTGCATCTGGTCGCCATCGAGGGGCTCTCCTATCAGCAGGCCGCCAACGCCAGTGGCGTGCCGCTGGGCACGCTGATGTCGCGTATCGGCCGGGCGCGCGCGGCCTTGCGCCAGATGGAAGAAGCGCCAGCGCGGGGCAAAAATCATCTCAGGATCGTTGGAGGTGACTCATGACCGCTCTTGTCGACCCGGTTACGGACGCCGATCTCGACGCCTATGTCGACGACCAGCTTGATGTCGCCCGCCGCATCGAGGTCGAGGCTTTCCTGTCCGTGCGTCCGGAGGCGGCCGCGCGCGTGATGTCTGATCTGCGCACCCGCGACGAACTGCGCGTGGCGCTGGCCGGCTCCGAGGGCATGGCGCGGCCGGCGACGGCCGATGCGGCGCGGCGGCTGGAGAGGGGACTTGGCCGGGGCCGCATCTTCGGCGTGCTGCAACGCGCCGCGGC
>NZ_JAPYKP010000106.1:0-20613 GCF_037179725.1 Mesorhizobium sp. Cs1321R2N1
CAGGCGCGCGCGGGCGTGGAGGTCGTCGCCCTCGGTCGCCCGGAGCTCGACCTGGCAAGACCCGACACCGTCATCGACGTCATCGCGGTTGCGAAGGCCGATATCGTCGTGTCGGCCGCCGCCTATACCGCCGTCGATCAGGCCGAGGACGAGCCCGATCTGGCCTTTGCGGTGAACGCGACCGGTGCCGGCAAGGTGGCCGAGGCTGCCGAGCGGCTCGGCGTTCCCGTCATCCATCTTTCGACCGACTATGTCTTCGACGGAACCAAGGCCGATGCCTATGTCGAAACCGACCCGACGGTGCCGCTCGGTGTCTACGGAACCTCCAAGCTCGCCGGCGAGCAGGCGGTAGCGGCCGCCAACCCGCGCCACCTGATCCTGCGCACCGCGTGGGTCTACAGCCCGTTCGGAAAGAATTTCGTGAAAACCATGCTGAGGCTCGCCGCCGACCGCGACGAGATTTCGGTGGTGGCCGATCAATGGGGAAATCCCACATCGGCGCTTGATATCGCCGACGCGATCCTGCATGCGGCCGCCATGCTGCACCGCGACAAGGACTTCGCCGCGTTCGGCACCTATCATCTGGCCGGCACCGGCGAGACCAACTGGAGTGGCTTTGCCCGTCATATCCTGGACACAAGCCTGAAGTCTGGTGGTTCTTGGGCGCGGGTACGGGATATCACTACGATGGACTACCCCACCAAGGCGCGCCGCCCTGCCAACTCCCGGCTATCAAGCGCGAAATTCGCGGATGTGTTCGGATGGAACGCGCCGGACTGGCGGCAGTCGACGGAAGCGGTGGTGCGCCGGCTGGTGATTGACGAGACGAGACAGATGTTGAGCGCATGAACAAACATCCATCACCCGAGAATCTGCAAGGCGCGACGCTTGATCCGCAGCCGGCCGAAGGACGGCCGGCAAAAGCCCGCACCAAGGCGAAGCCCGCGGCTGCAAAAGGACCCACGACGAAGCGCACATGCATCATGGTGCTCGGCATGCACCGTTCGGGCACCAGCGCGCTGACGAGGGCGATCAGCCTGCTCGGCGCTGAACTGCCGAAGAACATGCTTGGCGCCAATCCAACGAACCCTACTGGCCATTGGGAACCGCTGCGGCTGATGGAACTTCATGACCGTATGCTTGCGGAGGCCGGCAGCAGTTGGGACGACTGGCGCCCCTTTGAGCAAACCGATCTAGGCGCCGCTCGCCTACGTTTTTACAAATCCGAGATCGCAAGGCTGATCGACGAGGAGTATGGCGCTGCGTCGCTTTTCGTCCTTAAGGAGCCAAGAATCTCGCGTTTGGTGCCGCTTTATGCAGAAATCCTGAAGCGGATAAATGTCGAAGTCCGTTATGTCTTGACGCAACGCAATCCCTTGGCGGTAATTGCTTCACTCGAAAAACGGGATGGATTCACATCAGGCTTTAGCGCACTTTTATGGCTGCGGCATGAGTTGGAGGCCGAATATGATACCCGAGGCAAACCTCGCGTGTTTGTCTCCTATGAAGCTTTGCTTAAGGATTGGCGGCTCGACCTTCAGAAGATTGCCGAGGCTCTGCATATAGAATGGCCGCAATCCATCTCAGGACTGCAGACAGCCCTGTCCACCCATTTCTCTACTGACCATCAGCATCATGCCGCAAGCGCGGATCTGCTCGACGCCGATCCACGCATCGCTGATTGGGTAAAGCAAGCGTACGGTGCGTTGAGAGCACTTGAAAAAGACCCCACCGATGCCACCGCGATGGCGCGGCTAGATACCGTTCGAATCTCCTTCGACACAGTTAGTCCGGTGTTTGGCGAAGCTTTCTTCGAAGAGATGGGCTCGCGCGTCCAAAGATTAAAGCAGGCGAGTTCACAGGCGCAGCACTTGGCAGACGAGAGGGCCGCCGAAAACGACCAGTACACAGTAGAGTTGGCGAGTGTCCGTCGAGAAATAGGATTGAAAGACGAGCAACTAATACGGCAGCAAGAAGCCCTCAGGCGTTTGGCCGAGGAACGCACTGATGATACTTGCCGATACACAACAGAACTCGAAAAGCTGCGAGTGAAAACAGCGAGGAAGGATGCCGAACTTGCCGGAGCACGCAATGCGCTGGCTGAGATCGAACGGGAGCGGCAGCGTGCCACCGACTCGGAAAGCCGAGAGCGTCATTTAACTCAGGAGTTGGAGGCGCTTCATAACCGTCATGCAAGTGTATCGTTAGAGCGGGATCAAGCTCTCGGCGAGCTTCAGAGCGTTCGAGATAGGCTTGATGCCGTTTACGGCAGCACGTCTTGGCGTCTGACGTCTCAACTCCGTTCGACAACGCGTCTCGTAAAGCGCGCATCGTTCGGGCTCGGCTATCCCTTTTCGGTTTTTTGGAACGCTGCAACCAAGCTTTCCCTAACTCCAATGCGCGACGTGCGGGCAGCGGGCATCATCAGGCGATCCGGAGCTTTCGATAGGGACTGGTACCTCAAGAACAATCCTGACGTAGCCGAGTGGCGAATTGATCCACTGCGGCACTACGTTGTCTTCGGTGCTCGCGAGGGGCGCGATCCAAATTCACGCTTCAGCAGCAGTAACTATTTGCTCCGCAACCCCGACGTTGCGCTCGCCGGCGTAAACCCTTTTGCTCATTTCTTGGCACACGGCAGAAATGAAGGAAGAGAGGGCGAAGGGCGCGAACTTAGTTCGCCAAAACAGTCGTTCACCCCACCTCGTCAGCGTCTGAGCCCACTGTCTATCCTCAAGCTAACTCCCGATGCTTTGCGATTCTCTGGTGGTGTCGCGCCCCTTGTAGCCACCAGTTGGCGTGTACTTCGTAGGGAGGGCACGAGAGGTATTGGATACCGTATTAGAATTCTGATGCAACGGAAGGGGAGAGAGGAGCACGTCGAGCAGTGTTTTGACGTGAACCCGCCACATGACCAAGCACTCCTGCATCGTTCGAAAGTGGTTCGCCGCCATGTTGCGAGCGTAGATATTATAATTTGCGTCCATAACGCTTTGGAAGACGTCCGTAAATGTCTGGAATCAGTGACAGCGCGAACAATGCCTCCTTACAATTTAATTATTGTGGATGATGGCAGTGACGAGCTAACTGCATCATATCTGAGAGAGTTTATGATTGGACAGCCTGGTCAGCTGTTGAGGCATCAAACCGCATTGGGCTATACACGTGCAGCAAACGCTGGTCTGAGGGCGTCCACCGGCGATTTTACTGTCCTTTTAAATAGCGACACTATCGTTACCTCATTTTGGCTTGACCGCCTGGTTGAATGTGCTCAGTCCGACGACAAAATTGGGATCGTCGGCCCTCTGAGTAATACTGCATCATGGCAGTCAGTGCCTTTGACGACGGAAGATGGTGACTGGGCGTTGAATTCGCTTCCAGAGGGTATGGATGTGAATAGCATGGCCATGCGCGTTGCGGAGTGTTCCCCTCGTGCTTATCCCAAAGTCGGGTTTCTGAACGGTTTTTGTATTCTTCTCCGGCGCTCCCTGATCGAAGACATAGGTTACTTCGATGAGGTGGCATTTGGCGACGGCTATGGAGAGGAAAACGACTACTGTTTGCGCGCTTCTGGAGCCGGATGGCTTCTTGCGGTGGCTGAAGACACGTATGTTTACCATGCGCAATCCAAAAGTTACTCCAATGAACGGCGGCGCAAGCTTGTGGAGCGCTCCGATCAGATGCTGCGTGAAAAACACGACAGCCGCATTTTGTTGTCTCTAGATGCCACTAGAGGAAATCTTGGTCTCGCGGCAATGCGGGCCAGAATATCAGTGGGCCGGGAGCGCATCCTGGATCGAGACCAAATTCGCAATCGCCACGAGGGGCGTCGTGTCTTGTTCTTGCTGCCGGTACGCGACTCTGGCGGCGGCGCCAATGTTGTGCTCACAGAGGCGCAATGCATGATGCGCGCGGGCGTAGATGTGACGATTGCGAACTTAAAAATGCACAAAGATGCGTTCGAGCTTAGTTACCCTAGCGTGGAGGTTCCGATAATCTACCTGGAAAGCCCTCAGTCATTGTCAAAAGTAAGGGGAAATTTTGACGCGATAATTGCAACTGTATTTTTTACAGTAGAATGGCTTAGAGGAATGGAGTTAGAAGAACGGCAATGCTTTGGTTATTACGTGCAAGATTTCGAACCTTATTTCTTTGATGAATCGGACCCATTGCACGCGCAAGCATTGAGCAGCTACACCGCGATACCAAACATGAAATTATTCACCAAAACCGCTTGGAACGCCAAGGAATTAAAACGTTGTACCGGCATTGATCCCTCGATTGTCGGACCAAGTTACGATTGCGACCGCTTTTTCCCCAGCGCCCGAGGCGACATCGATGTCATACGAATCGCCGCTATGATACGTCCGTCAACTCCCCGTCGGGCGCCCGAACTAACCGCGTCTGTGTTAGAGCGCATCTGTCGGAATGAACCGAAGCGTGTAGAAGTCCATGTCTTTGGCTGCTCCCCAGAAGATCCGCTCGTGAGGCGATTCGTTCAGCTTCCGAACGCCGTGATAAGAGGCCACCTAAATCCTGACGAAATGTCGGCACTTCTCGCGTCTGTAGACATCTTTGCGGATTTTTCGGTTTACCAAGCGATGGGCCTCACTGCACTGGAGGCGATGGGTTGCGCCACCGCCGTTGTAGGTCCGGCAAATGGGGGCCTGGGAGAGATCGTCACTGACCACAGGAATGGACTGATCGTGGATACCACGGATGAAAATGCCTGCTACGAGGCGCTTGTGGAGCTTGTCAGCGACAACGAGTTGCTCAGGAAAATACAGTTGGCAGGCGTCGAAATTGCCGCAGGGTACTATTCGGAAGGAGCGGCCGTTCGAATCCTGGACGCTTTGTTTCCTGAAAACGGCCTGAGCCAGTGATTTTTGGAATCTAGGATGTTGTCAAAAAAGCTCAAGGTTCATGTGCTGTTTGAAAGTGGAGATGGCCGGACACCTTTTGGGACCAGCTATATCCGGCTGCTAAGGCCGCTTGGGCATCCTTCAAACGCTCAGAGGATCGAACTGTCGGCCGGCGTGGAGTTGCCCGGTGAAGCAATCGACGTTGTCATTGTGGACCGCTTATGGCGTCAAGATTTGGGCGGCGAGCGCCAAGCGGATGCGCAAAACGCCCTCTTCTCTGAGCTTGAACATAGAGGCATCCCTCTCGTTTACGCTTTAGATGACAATCTTCTTGATCTAAATGATGAACCGGGGCGTGCATCTTGGCCGGGGGCGCTGCAACGGACAATATGCCGCCGCTTTATTCAAAGAGCAGCCGGCGTTATCACCTCAACTCCTAACCTGGCAAAGCGCATCGCTAAGCTGAACGCCAACGTCGCTATTCTGCCCAACCAAATAGACGATACGTTATTCAGACGCCCTAAACGGCATGCAATCCCTTCCAAGCCAGAGAAGCTTCGCTTTGGTTACATGGGCACTTTTACCCATTTGGAAGATCTCTTAAGCGTCATACAACCGGTTCGGAGGTTTATATCGTCAAACTCTGATATTGAATTCGAAGTCGTGGGCGTTGCCGATGCCTCAGACGTTCTTTCAGTGTTCGGAACTCTCCCTGTTCGTCTGTCAAGCGTTCCCCACGAAAGCGTCGAGTACCCGAAGTTTGTCGAATGGATGCAAAAGGAGATAGACTGGGATTTTGCAATCGCACCATTGAGTGGAAGTCGGTTTAATGACGCCAAATCTGACATAAAATTTCTAGACTACAGCGCACTTGGTGTTCCCGCTATATATAGTGATGTGCCTGCGTACAAAGATACGGTGCGCCATGAAGGCAACGGTCTTCTGGTCGGCACAAATTACGAGGACTGGACACGTGCCCTCGAGCGAATGGCTCAGGATGCTGCGATGCGCAGTCGCATTGCGCTCGATTGCGCGAATGAAGTGTGGGATTCGCGGGTGCTGGCGACGCACGCAGGAAAATGGGTCGATGCAATAGAACGTTTCTTAGCGGAGAACCGATCGCCGGAAAATCTCAGGTTCAGCGCTTATAACTTGGTCTCATCTCAAACAGAGAGAACTCCTTCCGACCGTAGAGCGGGCCCGGCTATTGGGAGCGCCGTGAATTTGAGGAATACAAAGAAGGAGAGACCTAGCCAACAGTTGAATAGGCAGGAGAAGTTACTGTGGCACATAGACCCTCGCGGTATAGGCCTTGAAATAGGTCCAGGGTACAATCCACTGCTTCCGAAGGCGCAGGGATACCGTGTTGAGACGCTGGACCATGCGCCTGCCGATGAGCTGCGCCGAAAATACAAAGGCATGGGTGTCGACACAACACTAATAGAGGAAGTTGATTTCGTTTGGCAGGGTGAACCACTCGACCACCTAACAGGCCGACGAGGTTATTATGATTTTGTTCTGGCGTCACACGTCATTGAGCATACGACTGACTTGGTCAGTTTTGTTCAGCAATGCGAGTCTATGTTGAAGCCGGGTGGAGTACTTTCGTTGGCTATACCCGATTGCCGGTATTGTTTCGATATTTTCCGAGGTGTGACGACGACAGGAGATGTCCTTCAAGCTTTTATCGAGAAGCGCAAGCGCCATACTCCAGGAACCATCTTCGACCACGTATCCCTCGCTGCGTTTCTAGACGGCAAGCCGTCATGGCATCGTGGTGCTAATGGAAATTTGGATTTCTTGCATACTTTCCAGCAAGCTGAAGAACTATATGAAAGAGTTCAGAGGGAGCCACAATATTTCGACGTGCATAATTGGCGGTTCACACCATCGTCATTTTCTTTAATCATGAGCGATCTTCGTTCACTTAATTTGATTGACTGCTCCGAGCAGATTTCATTCGACACAGAGGGGTATGAATTCATCGTTAATTTAGCGAAGGGCGGCGCCCGAGGACTTGCTGATCGGTTGGTTTTGGCTCGGCGCGCTCGTGCCGAGATCTCCGAATCTCACGTTCCCGCAAAATAGAGTTGCCGTAGTGACAGTCGGGCACAACATGCCAAATGCAGACATCGTTTTTGCCCTCGTCCGCCGAGAAGTTGCGGGGCGGTATCGCGGCTCAGCATTCGGATTGCTCTGGTCGCTGCTCAATCCGCTGTTCATGTTGGCCGTTTACACGTTCGTCTTTGGTATTGTGATGAAGTCACGCTGGACTATTCCAGGTCAGCAAAGTGTCACGGATTCGACAGGGCAGTATGCGGTGGTTCTTTTCTGCGGACTTATTGTTTTTCAATTCTTTGCAGAGGTGGTTTCGCTTTCACCTGGGTTGATCGTGGCCAACGCCAACTATGTCAAGAAGATCGTCTTCCCTATCCAGATATTGCCGGTGGTTTCGGCTGGCGCCGCATTGTTTCACGCGGCAGTCAGTTTGCTGGTGCTGCTTGTCTTCGCCTATGTCGTCTTTGGCGGCATCCCCGCAACGGTGGTTTTCGCGCCGGTGGTTTTCGCGCCGCTGGTTTTCCTGGTCCTCGGCATAGCCTGGATATTGGCATCGATCGGCGTGTATTTTCGTGACATGAGCCAGATCGTAGCACCTCTGGTGACGGCGACCATGTTCCTCTCGCCAGTCTTTTTCCAGAGAACGTCGCTGCCAGTCTGGCTGCAGCCCTGGCTTTCGCTCAATCCTCTCGCGATTCCCGTCGAGAGCTTTCGCGACGTGGTTCTTTTCGGCGTGCAGCCAAATTGGGCGGCGCTAGGCAATTACTCACTGGTGGCGATTGTCGCTGCATTTCTCGGCTATCAATTCTTCCAGAAGACCCGCAGGGGGTTTGCCGATGTCCTCTGAAAAATCGGGTGTCCGAGCTTCCGACATCGCTATTCGCGTGCACGACGTATCCAAACATTATGTCATGTTCGAACGGCCTGAAGATCGCTTCAAGCAGATGTTGGTGCCGCGGCTGGAGCGGCTGATCGGCCGTCCACCGCGTCGCTATTTTCGCGACTTCGCAGCTCTGTCGGGAGTGTCTTTCGAAGTTGGTCGTGGCGAAACTGTCGGTATCATCGGCCGCAACGGCTCCGGCAAGTCGACGCTGCTGCAGATCATCTGCGGCACGCTGCAACCAACCAGCGGCTCGGTCGAGGTCAATGGCCGCATCGCCGCACTGCTGGAACTTGGCGCTGGGTTTAACCCCGAATTCACCGGTCGGGAGAACGTTTTTCTAAACGCCTCGATTCTAGGTGTGCCGCGCAAGGAGATGGAGTGGCGCTTCGACGACATCGCGCGATTTGCTGATATCGGCCCATTTATTGATCAGCCAGTGAAGACCTATTCATCGGGCATGTATGTCAGGCTGGCCTTCGCCGTCGCAACCAATGTTGATCCGGACATCCTTGTTGTGGATGAAGCTTTGTCGGTGGGCGATGAAGCGTTTCAGCGCAAATGCTTTGCTCGCATTGAAGACATTAAGGATAGGGGCGGCACCATTCTGTTCGTGAGCCACGGGGCTCAGACGATCGTCCAATTGTGCACACGAGCGATGCTGATTGATGACGGGGAAAAGATATTAGAGGGGCGGCCAAAAGCAGTGGTGGCGCAATATCAGCGGTTGGTCAGCGCCAGCACGGAGGTGGCGAAAGAAATTCGCACCGGGATTAAGGCGCTCCGTGCCGTTTCGCCAGCCACCAAGGCAGCAGTTACCACCCCTGATCCCAAAGGGGCCGCCGCTCTAGAGTGGCCTGCCGGAGAAGCCTCCGATGCAATCGTCGCTTTACCGATCGAGGCCGAACCGAACGACACCGTCAGCCAGTATGCAGATTATTACGATCCCAACCTGAAGTCGAAGTCCGCAGTTTATCTCGAAGAACGGGGTGCCCGCATTCGAGACCTTCGCGTTCTGACTCTCAGTGGTGAGGGGGTGAATGTGCTGCAAATGGGAAAGCGGTATGTCTTAGAATATTCAGTGGATTTTTCTTCCGAAGCAAGCGAGGTCGGCTTTGAGTTCCTGTTTAAAAATGTGACAGGCTTAGTGTTGGCTGGCTCGGACACGCACAGGGTAAAAGCAGAAAGGACCAGATTCGTCAGATCTGGGTCGGAAATGACAATAAGTTTTACCTTTAACTGTGTCATGTTGCCGGGAGTATATCTCGCAAGTGCCGGTGTGCGAGGTTTGATCAACGACGAGTTGCGTATGCTTCACAAAATTATCGAAGGCATTCTCATCCGCGTAGCCAGCGAGCCAGACCTTGCTGCAATCGGCTACGCCAACTTGGACGCGACGCCGCAGGTGGCGTTGTCTTCAGCAGGACTTCCAGAGCATTGAGTGTCTCGACAGCCCTGGATTTGGTGTATTCGATAATATCCAGCAGCAGGTCGCGTTTGTCCCCCTCAACGAGGGCCAAGGCAGCGCGCGTGACCTCATCCTCCTTTGCGTGCTCAATCCTGTAGACAAATGGCCATCCAGAGGTGGAGAGGAGGTTTGTCAGCTTTCCACCTCCGCGAATTTGATCGATCGCGATGAAGGGAACCTCATTGCGCATCGCCAGAACTGCGCCATGAAAACGGGATGTGAGCACGAGATCACAAGACGAATATAGAGCCTCAATTTCGACAGGTGCGCGCCCAGAACGGGTCAAGTGGTGTTCTATCTCAAGCGTTCTCACTTGATATTTTGTTCTCAAGCTGTCGAGCACCCGCGCCGTAAGAGCGCTAGTGCGGTCGTGAAGTGAACTTTGGGGTCCATACTCACTTTGCTCACCGCGGAGCACCAATCCGACAACAAGCGGCTCATTTAGTTCGCGCACTCGCTTTGGAGTGACCCGCGAAGGCGCGAGAATGGCGACGTCCTCAAATCGCCGACCGCCTCCTTCTCTAGCCAACACGACGTCAAACGGCTGGACGTAGTTGATGTGCTCTCGGGCAAAGAGGCTTATGCTGACCCCAATTTTGCTGATCGACGGAAATCGGCGAATTATCGTCTCTACAATCGGATGATCTCTGATAATCGGACCGCAGACGAAAACTAATGCGGCGTAATCACTCCCTTCGAATTCGTCCGGCGCCACCCTTTCTCCGGAAATTTCAAACGCAGTACTCGCTGTTACATGCCTAAAATTCGACCCTAACGCTTTCATACGGGCAGCAACACTCTGCACTGCCAATAGGTCTCCGATAGTTCCATTGTCCTTTAGCGATCCATACCAGCACAATAGGATAGGCGGCACCTTGGCCGCCGTGTCAGCGACTGGGGCATATCGGCCGCTCTGATGTGGGATGTCTCGGCTGGTTGGATGCCGACCGAAGTTGCAAAGAAATTGGTAGATGCTTCCATCGCGCACCGCACTGTGGTCAACTTTGTGGGTAAGCTTTAAGACCGGAATCTTGGCGAGAGATATAATCTCTCGGTCCTCTTTTGAAATCACGCCAAGCAATCGCGTCTCATAAGGAGTGAATATATGTGGGCCGTCCGCCGACATCTTCGGCACTCGGTCCCACAACGCGCTAAAGTTTCTGTTACTTTGGTAGGCTTGGCCAAACAGGTGATGAAACCAGAAATAATCCGGATCATCTTCTCGGCGCTGCCAGTGTTCATGGACCAACCGGCGCCACTCGTAAACCAGGTAGGAGGACTGGCTGGCAGCCAAAAACCATGAAGATAGCATTCGCGAAGGGGCGGGGCGCTCGAAGGCAAAGAAACCTTCTGACATGACGCTATCAAGCCACTCATCGAGAGGCCGCAGACAATAGCAAGTAGCGTCGACCCAAACTCCTCCATATCTGCACAGAAGTTCGATACGCACTATATCACTATACGTGGCATCTGAAAGCGATCTGGAGAGGATCGAACTTGGATCGCTAACGTCGGGCAAGAAGTCTGCCAGAGTCCCTTTGGTCAGGATTTGGACCGTCCAGCCGGGGTTCATTCTCTGCCAAGAGTTCAGGCATGCTTTTACGATCTTTGGCGCTTTTTCGATGCCTTGCAGCCACAGTATCCAGATCGTTTTAGGTGGCATCGTTCATCCCGTTTGCGACATTCCGCTTCGGCCTGCCTTAGCAGCGTGCATCCCAGTCCTCAACCCCCATCACGCGCAGTGCAGGTTGCCCATTCCCCGCGATCAGACAAATGACTTGCGTGGGAATGCTTCCAGCCCGCAGTATGCGATACAGCAGGCGGGGGCCGGAGATGCTACTTGGAAGTGTGACGGTCACGAATGATTTTCGTGCTCAAGTCAGCGACTCCACTCGACCGGCGCGAAGTGTCAGTTTCTTCGTGCAAACGCGCTGGATCAGCGCGTCATCGTGGCTGGCCAGCACGATGATGCCGGCCTTTTCCGCCAATTCGTCCATCCGTCGTTTGGCCTTGTCCTGGAATGACGCGTCGCCAGCGCCGATCCATTCGTCCATCAGCAGAATTTCAGGCTCAAGCGTGGTCGCTGCCGCAAATGCCAGGCGTGCCGCCATGCCCTGGCTGTACGCCTTGAACGGCAGGTCGATAAAATCACCGAGTTCGCTGAAATCGATTATTTCTTCCATCTTCTCTTCGATCTCGGCCTTCGTCCAGCCGCTGATCAATCCCCTCAACACGATGTTCCTGCGCCCGGTGGCCTCTGGTCGGAAACCTATACTGATGTTGAACAGCGCATCGACCTTGCCGGCGATGGACATCGTGCCGCCCGATGGCTGGTAGATTCCGTATAGAACCTTGAGCAGGGTGGTCTTACCGGCGCCATTCGGGCCGACAAGCCCTAACCGGTCGCCCGCCTTGAGCTCGAAGCTGACACCGTCGAGCGCCTGCACGACCTGTTTGGTGCCCGCCTTTGCTATGTTGCCGCCAAGAGCGCTGCGACGCCGGCCGGGCGCCGAAAGCGTCAGCTTTTCAAACAGCCGATAGACGAGGCTGACATTGTTCAGTTTGATGGAGGTCATGAGGCTCAGATCAGGAAAACGACGTGCTTGCGGTAACGGCCCAGCAGCAGCAGCGCAATAGCCCAGGCGCCGATACAGATGTAACCTGTCACCGCCAGAGCATGCGTCGGAAGGATGCCCGCCGTGATCGGTTCACGCACGCCCTCAAGGAAATAGGTGAACGGATTCCAATGGTAGGCATATTTTTGGATGCCTTCTTGCCCGCTATAGACCCAAAAGACCGGCGTCAAGAACATGCCAACCCGCATCATGTTGCCGACGATGAACTCACTGTCGGGGAAAAA
Source organism: Mesorhizobium sp. Cs1321R2N1 (assembly GCF_037179725.1). Taxonomy (NCBI): domain Bacteria; kingdom Pseudomonadati; phylum Pseudomonadota; class Alphaproteobacteria; order Hyphomicrobiales; family Phyllobacteriaceae; genus Mesorhizobium; species Mesorhizobium sp. Cs1321R2N1. The sequence continues at coordinate 12,129 of NZ_JAPYKP010000106.1, forward strand.
GGCGCCCAGGAACGCGAAGACCATGACAAATGCAGGAGTTGCCAGGACGATAAGCAGCAGACCCAGCAACGACAGCAGCCAGTTCGTCTCGATCCCGTAACCGCTCAACAACAGAATAAGAACGCATCCCGCCAGCGAATAACCGGCCCGGATGACGCTTTGCATCGCCAATCGCATCACGTACACGAACAACGGCAGTGTCGTGCCTTGAATGAAGCTCGCCTCGCGCTGGAAGAGCGACACGCTCACGGTGATTATTTCGCTGAGATAGAACCATACCAGCATGCCGATGGCTACGTAGGCTATGTAGCTCGGGTTGCTCGCGTCCTTGGTGACGAAAACAAAGACAAACGTGCCGACGAAAGCGAAATAGTTGACCAGCATCCAAAGCGGGCCGAGTGTCGTGCGTCTGTGCTGGTCGCCAATGTCTTCATGGGCAAGCGCCACCCAGACCCGGTGTAATTTCATGGCTTTTGAGATGTCGTCAAAAGCCCCGTTTAGTGCAGCGATCATAGCTTGGGAGTATCGCAATCTGTTGTTTCGGCGCATTGTCCTTCGCTGGCCATAGCGAACCACCAAGCCCCTGTCTAATAGCCGTTTCGATGGACATATGGCAACGCATTGCGTCCTAACGAGGTCTGGAGCAGAGTCAACTGCGGCAAAACTGGACACACATGCTGATGACGCACTGTTTATAAGCAATCGCTAATGTAGGCTTCGCGGCAATTTTCCACGAATCGGGCTTCATGCTTCCCTTGCCCCTCATTCTTCCAAAAAAAACATCTGGCTATGCCTCGTCCTCCGCAGTATGCGATACAGCAGGCGAGGGCCGGAGATGCTACTTGGAAGTGTGACGGTCACGAATGATTTCTCGCGTTCACACTTTGCTGGTAGTCATGCCGACAGTCTGGAGTTTAGTACTGCCTAATGAATACTTCCCTGGAAGCTGTGTTCGGACTCAGGCCCGGGATGCGGCGCGCCTTCATCATGGTCCAGGACGTGGCCATGGTCCTGGTCGCGGTCGCGCTCAGCCTTGTCCTGTCGCGGTCGGATCTTTCGTTCGGCGCGCTCTCCACGGAGGGTCTATTCACCTGGGCCGGCATCGTGCTCATCAGCCATCTTCTGTTCAGATATTGCGGCCTCTACACCACGGTCTGGCGCTTCGCCTCGACGCCTGATTTCTTCAACATCCTGAAGAGCTGCGCGATCCTGACCTTCGTGCTCTACGCCGTTTCGCTGGTCGTGCGTTTCTTCCAGCCCGTCGCGGGCCTCAACGAGCGCCAGTTCATCGTCTTCCTGCTCGTCTCCTTCACCATCATCTCGGCGCCCCGGCTGTTCTACCGCTTCCTGCGTGACGGCGCGAGCTGGGGTATTTTGAACCGCAAGGGCGACACGGCGCGGACCAAGCAGGCCCTGTTCGTCGGGCGGCTCGGCGAGGCCGACCTGATCATTCGTTTCACGCGCACGGCGCAGCCCGCCGAGCATTCCATCGTCGGCATCATGGCGACCGAGCGTGGCGCGCCGCTGGGCACGCGCATTCAAGGGATTCCCGTGGTGGCGACCCGGCCGCGCCTGATCGATGTCCTGGAGGATTATGCGACCGGCACCAAGAGCCTCGATCTGCTGATTTTCGGCAGCGGCGCCGAACACGAGATCGAGGAATATTCCGAGCTGGTCCGCGTCGCGCGTCACGGCGACATCGGGGTCGTGCAGTTCGCTGGGCTTTCGCAGGTGGGCCAGGAGGGAAAGCTCGTTCTCGATGCCGTCGAGATGGAGACGATCCTGCGCCGCCCGACGGTGCCATCCGACATCGAGCGCATCGGCGCCTTCGTCGGCGGCAAACGCGTCCTGGTCACGGGAGGCGCCGGTTCCATCGGGCGAACGCTGGTCAAGCGGTCGCTGGAGCTTGGAGCCGAGGCCGTGCTGGTCGCCGACAATTCCGAATTCGGCATCTTCCAGCTGAGCCAGTATGTCGACGAGAAGGACCATGACCGCCTCAAGGTCCGCATCGTCGATGTCGCGGACAGGCGCCAGATGACGCGCGTCGTCACGGAGTTCAAACCCGACATCCTCTTCCATGCCGCAGCGCTGAAGCACGTTCCGCTTCTGGAGGAGAACTGGGAATCGGCCATCCAGACCAACGTTTTCGGCACGCTCGTCTGCGCCGAGGTCGCCGCCAAATGCGGCGTGGCGCAATTCGTCATGGTTTCGAGCGACAAGGCCGTCGATCCGACGTCCGTGCTCGGCATGACCAAGCGGGCCGCCGAACAGATCGTCAGCGCCCTGCATGAAACGCCGGCCGGCGAACCGGGCGGCCGCCGCGCAGCCACCAAGTTCATCGCGGTGCGCTTCGGCAACGTCTTCGGCAGCAATGGCTCGGTGGCGACCATATTCCAGGCGCAGATCGAGGCCGGTGGGCCGGTCACCATAACCGACCGCCGCATGACGCGCTATTTCATGACTGTCGCCGAGGCCGTCGATCTCGTCATCATGTCGGCGGCCGATGCCGCGTCGCGGCCGGCCGACCAGGACTACGCCGTCTACATGCTCGACATGGGCAAACCCGTGCCGATCGTCGAAGTGGCCGAAACGATGATCCGCATGGCGGGAAAAAGCCCCTATACGGATATTCCGATCCGCTTCACCGGCATCCGGCCGGGCGAAAAGCTCCACGAGATACTTCACGGCGAAGACGAGGTATTGGTCGAGCTCAGCATTGCCAAGATCTTTGGCCTGAGCACCGATGTGGCGCAGTGGTCGGATGTCCAGGCAGCACTTGCGGCGTTGCAGCAATCCATGAAGAGCCAGGACAAGGCCGCCTCGCTCACGATCCTGGCCGATCTCGACCGCGCGACGAAGACAAGGGCGAACGCGCAGCAGGACGCGGTCCCGAAGACGGCCGGGCAGGCGAGCTAAAGCAATTCCAGGAAAACTGCGTAGCGGTTTTCCGTCCGGAATTGCGCAAAGGCAAGAGATGAGCAATTCCGGGAAAAGTGCGTAGCGGTTTTCCTCGCGCAGCAAGGCGTTTGACATCAGTGGGTAAGACAGATCTGCGCATTGCCGTCCTGATGGCCACGAAGGACGGCGCCGCCTTCATCGACGAGCAAATGCAGTCGCTGCTCGACCAGTCCCATCCTCTGGTCGACCTCTGGATATCCGACGACGGCTCCGTCGATGGCACGGTTGCCATCGTCGAAGCCTGGAAGCCCCGCTGGGCAAAAGGTCGGATAAATTTGGTGGAAGGGCCGCGGCAAGGCTTTGCCGCCAATTTCCGGTCGATGATCCTCGACCCGCGCATTGACGCGGATTGTTACGCCTTCAGCGATCAGGACGACGTCTGGGAGCCCGACAGGCTTGAAAGCGCCCTTGGCTGGATGCGGACATTTGACGTGGCGCAACCGCTGATGTTCTGCTCGCGAACCGCGACCATGACCGAAACCGGAAGCCTGGTCGGCCATTCGCCGCTGTTTAGCCGTCCGCCGGCCTTCCGCAACGCGCTGGTGCAAAGCATTGCCGGCGGCAACACCATCCTGCTCAACCGCGCCGCCCGCGATCTGTTGGCCAAGGCCTCCGCTCGCACCGGTTTCGTCAGCCATGATTGGTGGGCCTATCTGATCGTCACCGGTGCCGGCGGCGTCGTCCGCTACGATCCGCGACCATTGGTGCGCTACCGCCAGCATGCGGCAAACCTGGTCGGCGCCAATGCATCGTGGCAGGCACGGATCTCGCGGGTCGGCCGCCTCTTCAAGGGCCAGTTCGCGGACTGGACCGATCTCAATCTCGCCGGCCTTGCCGTCAATCGCGACCTCCTTACGACGGATGCGCTGGCATGCCTCGATTTGTTCGCCAACGGTCGGCAAGGTAGCCTTTTCCAACGCCTGGGCGCCCTGCACAAAAGCGGCGTCTATCGACAGACTATTGCCGGGACCCTTGGGCTCTATCTCGCCTTTATCCTGGGTCGCATCTGAATATTGCGGACCGCGTGGCGGCGCTTGGTCAGGAAGGCGACCTCATGCTACGCCGACCGGATTGACCGGTTTCGCTCGCGGTTGCCGCGTGAAACCCTGGCAGGGAGCCCATCGGCCACTCATGACGACAGCCAAGAAAATCTTCGATCTCGCCGGTGCGGCTGTGCTGCTGGTGGCAACCTCTCCCATTCTGTTGCTTGCCATTCTTGCCGTCCGTGCATCGTCGCCAGGTCCGGTGATTTTTTCCCAAACGCGGATTGGCCGCGAAGGGGCGCTTTTTCGCTGCCACAAGTTAAGGACGATGTACCAGGGAACGCCATCCTTGCCCTCGCATGAAACCCCCGTGAGCGCCGTGACATCGGTTGGAAAGGGCTTGCGGAAATTCAAGCTCGACGAGTTGCCGCAACTCTGGAATGTTCTGCGCGGCGAAATGAGCCTGGTCGGACCGCGTCCCTGCCTACCGAGCCAGACGGAACTGATCGAATGCCGCAGGCGGCTCGGGGTTTTGAAGGCTCTCCCCGGAATGACAGGCTTGGCCCAGATCAGGGGCATCGACATGTCGAACCCGCAACTTCTGGCCGAAATCGATGCCAGCTATCTCAGGACCGCGTCGTTCTGGCTCGACCTTCGAATCTTGTTCGGAACGCTCTATCGCGGCTGAGCGCGCCGTGCTCCAGAAGCAAAAAACCAGTCCTTGGACCAGTGGTCAAACGGGAAGTCGGGGCTTTCGGAGCCGCGCTATCTCGGTCAGCCATTCCAGTGTGCTGGATTCCGGCGTCCAGCCTTGCGAGGCAAGCAGGGAAGGGTCGCATATCTGTGTCGCGGTCAGGCTGTCCCAGAACGGCCGCCTGCCAAGCAGTATGGCGGCCGCCCGCATCGGTCCGGCCGGCATTGGCACCAGGCGCGTCGGCCTCCCGAAACCGCGGCGAAAGGCACCGATGATGGCAGCGACGGAAACCGGCGGCACGTCGCTGGCGGTATAGACCGGATGAAGCGGCTGCGAATGGCAAAGCAGATGCCACACCGCCCGTGCCGCCGATTGCGATGACAGCAGCGAGCGGTTTGCCGTCAACGCGCCTGTCGGGATCGGCAGAGCCGTATCGGCGAGCCGCATCAGCGTCGCCAGGTTTCCTTTCATGCCGATCCCGTAGACTGGAGGCAGCCGCAATATGGCGGCGTCGGCACGGCCATGGGAGGCATAGGCGTCCAGCACCGCGATTTCTGCTTCGCGCTTCGAGCGCCCGTAGGCGTCTTGCGGTTCGGGGACCGTGTTTTCGTCGATCGTTGCGCTGGCACGCGCGCCGATCACGGCCCGGATCGAGGAAAGATGGATGAACCGTCCGCTTGCCTGGGTGGCGGCGGCATGTGCCAGACGTGCGCTCAATTGCGCATTGGCTGCCCGAAAATCGGCTTCGGTGGCATTGCCCTGGTCATTGTTCAGACCCGCGCAATGGACGATATCCGTAACATCCCTGGTCAGCGCCAGGAAAGCCGCGGCCGGCGCATCGAAACCCGGCATCGGCATGGCGTCGGACCCCGCATCAAGTCTCTCCGGCCGGCGGGAGGCGAGGCGAAGCCCGACACCGGCCTCACGAAGCCGATGGACCACCTGGCGGCCGATGAAGCCCGTCGCGCCCGTAACCAGGACTTTCATTGTCTTGCCCCGGACCGGCTATCGAGCGGCTGGCCGGGGTGCCAGGCCCTCTACTGATGGAACGGCTTGGCTGTTTGCTGGTGAAACCGTCCGTGCTTCCACCAACGCGGCCTGGCGCCCACATGCAAGATATGTTCCCGACACCAGGAAGACCATAAAGACCGAGTCCAGAATGTCATGGCCGATCAGGATGCCTGTCATTCCCGCGGTCAGATAGGTGATCACGACGGCGACAATCATGGTGGCGCCGAACCGCTCGATCGGATCGGCGCTGTCGCGAAGGACCCGGGCGGCATTTCTGGCGGCAATCACAAAGATCGCCGCCAGCGTCACCGCACCCAGGATTCCCGCTTGCACCAAGGCGGTCAGGAAGCCGTTATGGAAATGGCTGAAACCTTCGTCCATCCCGAACTGGTCCTGAAAGCCCTGCTTGATCAAGACGTGAGTGGCCCCCACCCCATGTCCGAAAACTGGCATCTCCCGAAATGCCTTCAGGCCGATATCCCAAAGCGCGACGCGCGATCCCAGAGCAGTCGTGTGGTCACCATGGGCCGCCAGCGCATCCCAGTCGGAGTGCAGAAATGCAACACGCCCCGCTATCGTCTGGAACCCGAAAAACGCGATTGTGACTCCAATCGCGGCCAGCAGCAAAAGCACGCGAACGGCATTTCTCCCTCTCAGCCTCTGCTGGTTGATCAGCAGAACGGCGATACCGGCAATCAGCAGCGCCAGCCAGACGATGCGCGTACCGGAGTAGATAATGGCGACCGTTCCGCCGAGTGCAGCGCAGATAAGGGCGATCCTGTACCTCTGTATACCGGACAGGGCAGCAGCCACGCAGGTCACCACTGCAAGGCAGAGGACCTCAGCGAAAACGATCGCATTCCCGGCCCCGCCCTCGGCGCGTATGCCAAGCCGATACTGCTGATAGACCGCCAGCAGCAGCGCCCCGAAACAGGCAGCCATGCTGGCCAGCACAATGATGCGGACGAGCGTTGTCTTTTGCGTAATGCTCCAGGTCGAATAGGAGATGGGAAAAAACAGAAAGGTGATGAGCGGGATAAAATGCCGCGCGTCCTTGACGATCGCGTGGTTGACGAGGGACGCCAGGACATTGCTTGCGCAATAGGCATAGATCGCGATCGTCAGCGGCATCATCGCCCGGTCGACATTGAAGCGTCTTCTCTTCAAGGCGATCAACAGGACGGACCACAAGCCGCCGCCATTGAACACGAAGCTAACCACCGATCCCAGGACCGGGGGAGAAAAGAAGCAGAGAATGGAGAAGTAGATATTGATCCGCGAAGGCGTGAATTGCTGCCTAATGGATGAAAGCCGGTTCAATTTTCGGACCTGCTATTCCAGAGAGATTTTATGCGGCACATCTTCGAAAGTGCTCGCCTCGAAACTGCCCATGCTTCATCACGCACTTGCCCACTCTCGAAAAGCGTATAGCGGCTGGGTCGCTGTTTCGATAGTGCGCCCGGATCGATTGCCGCCGAAATCCCGCAGTCGGGGCCGGTTGACCCCTGCGGCGCCGCCGCGGCGCTCTCACAGGCAATATATTTCCCGCCTTTTCCCAGCTAAGGCCCTTCAAGCAGAAATTTCCGGGTTTTGCCACAAGCATGGAAAATTCATTCCCGAACCGACTGCTGCCGGGCTCTTCCTGCATTGTTCTGGGCCGCGACGATCTGCTAGAACGCCCGCACGAAACACTTTGTCCAGAAGCGAAGCTTGAAGCGGGCGCAAAAAGGCTCGATGATTGACGCAGGAACTTCTGTTGCAAGGCATGAGAGAACGCTCACGGTCCATGATATCAGCGCTTACGCATCTGCAGCGGCTTGAAGCCGAGTCCATCCACATATTCCGCGAGGTCGCGGCCGCTTTCACCAAGCCGGTTATGCTCTATTCCGTCGGCAAGGATTCGTCGGTGCTGATGCATCTGGCGATGAAGGCGTTCTATCCGGCCAAGCCGCCATTCCCCTTTCTTCACGTCGACACCACCTGGAAATTTCGCGAGATGATCGCATTTCGCGATCAGATGGCGCAGAAGCTGGGGTTCGACCTTCTGGTTCATGTCAACGAAGACGGCGTGCGCGACAACATCAATCCGTTCGATCACGGTTCGAACACCCACACCCATGTGATGAAGACCGTGGCGTTGCGCCAGGCGCTCGACAAATACGGCTTCGATGCCGCCTTTGGCGGTGCCCGCCGCGACGAGGAAAAGTCGCGCGCCAAGGAGCGCATCTTCTCCTTCCGCAATGCCCAGCATGTGTGGGATCCGAAGAACCAGCGGCCCGAGATGTGGAAGATCTTCAACACTCGCATCGCGCAGGGTGAATCGATCCGCGTCTTCCCCTTGTCGAACTGGACCGAGCTCGACATCTGGCAGTACATTCTGCAGGAAAATATCCCGATCGTGCCGCTCTATTTCGCCAAGCAGCGGCCGGTTGTCGAACGCGATGGCATGTTGATCCTCAAGGATGATGATCGCATGAAGCTGCTGCCCGGCGAGGTCGTGGAGGACAGGTTGGTGCGATTCCGCACGCTTGGTTGCTATCCGCTGACCGGCGCCATCGAATCCGACGCCGACACACTCGAGGCCATCGTCGGCGAGATGCTGACGGCACGCACATCCGAACGGCAGGGTCGCCTGATCGACCGCGATGAAGCCGGTTCAATGGAAAAGAAGAAGCGCGAGGGGTATTTCTGACCATGCGCCACATCATGGCGAAGAGCCTCGCTCCCACGGATGGCGTCCGCGATTATCTGGCCGCGCAGGAGAAGAAGTCGCTGCTGCGCTTCCTGACCTGCGGTTCGGTGGATGACGGCAAGTCGACGTTGATCGGACGCCTGCTGT
>NZ_JAPYKP010000107.1:0-20564 GCF_037179725.1 Mesorhizobium sp. Cs1321R2N1
GACGGCGCGCTCGCCCAGGCACTGACGAGGGAGCGCTCGACGGCTCGCCCGGACAGTCCGCTGGCGGCGCTGTTTTCGCGACGCGCCGCCGATTTGTCAGAGAATTGACCCGGAGCGGATCTTGCCTTAAAAACTGCTCAAGTATATTTTTTCGGGCTCCGAAAAAAATAAAGACGGGGAGGAAACCATGTATCTCGGCCTCGACTTGGGCACATCGGGCGTCAAGGCGCTGCTGATCGATGCCGGACAGAGCGTCATCGGCTCCGGCCATGGCACGCTTGATGTCTCTCGGCCACATCCCGGCTGGTCCGAACAGGATCCGCTGCACTGGATACGCGCCTGCGAGGACGCGATCGCCGAACTGAAGGCGTCCCATCCCAAGCAGTTCGCCGCGGTGAAGGGCATCGGCCTGTCCGGCCAGATGCATGGCGCGACCTTGCTCGATGCGGCCGATCAGGTGCTGCGCCCCTGCATCCTGTGGAACGATACGCGCAGCCATCTCGAGGCAGCGGCCCTCGACGCCGATCCGCGCTTCCGCGCGCTCACCGGCAACATTGTATTTCCCGGTTTCACCGCGCCGAAACTCGCCTGGGTGAAGAACAACGAGCCCGCTGTCTTCGCCAAGGTGGCAAAGGTGCTTTTGCCGAAGGATTTCCTGCGGCTTTGGCTGACCGGCGAACATATTTCCGAAATGTCCGACTCGGCCGGCACGTCCTGGCTCGACGTCGGCAAGCGCCGCTGGTCCGCGGACCTGCTCGCCGCGACATCGCTTGACGAGAGCCATATGCCAGCGCTGGTCGAGGGCACCGCGAAGGCTGGCGGTCTGCGCGCCGAACTCGCATCGCAATGGGGTATCCAGGCTGGCATCCCGATCGCCGGCGGCGCCGGCGACAATGCGGCTTCCGCCTGCGGCATGGGCACGGTCGGCGCCGGCCAGGCTTTTGTCTCGCTCGGCACGTCGGGCGTGCTGTTTGCCGCAAACGCGTCCTACCTGCCGAACCCGGCAAGCGCGGTGCACACCTTCTGCCATGCGCTGCCCGACACCTGGCACCAGATGGGCGTCATCCTGTCGGCAACCGATTCACTCAACTGGCTGTGCGAGATCACGGGCAAGGGCGCCGGCGAGCTGACATCGGAACTCGGCGAGGCGCTGAAGGCGCCGACCGGCGTGTCCTTCCTGCCCTATCTCTCAGGCGAGCGTACGCCACACAATGATTCGGCCGTTCGCGGTTCCTTCACTGGCCTCGCGCATGAATCGGGCCGCGCCGTGCTGACCCAGGCCGTGCTCGAAGGCGTCGCGTTTGCCTTCCGCGACAGCCTCGAAGCGTTGAAGACGGCCGGCACGACCTTGACGCGCGTGACCGCGATCGGCGGCGGCTCGCGCTCGCGCTACTGGCTGAAGGCGATCGCCACCGCGCTGCAACTGCCGGTCGATATCCCCGCCGACGGCGATTTCGGCGCCGCCTTTGGTGCCGCCCGGCTCGGCCTGATAGCCGCGACCGGCGCCGATCCGCTGGCTGTGTGCTCCGCGCCGCGCACGGATGCCACGATCGAACCGGACACCGGTCTGGCCGGTGCCTACGCGGATGCTTATAGCCGTTACCGGGCGCTCTACCCGGCGATCAAAGCAGTAGCCGCGTGAGTTGGCGCCAGGCACCCCCCTCTGCCCTGCCGGGCATCTCCCCCTCAAGGGGGGAGATCGGCAGTTTCACCGTAGGCGACAATTCTGCAACGTTGGTCATTGGCGAAAACAGCCAAAACAGACAATCTCCCCCCTTGAGGGGGAGATGGCCGGCAGGCCAGAGGGGGGCGCCTCGCATTCCCCTTTCCAAGTCGCCCTCACTGCGCCGGCACCTTGTCCAGGAAACCGGTGACGCTCTTCAGGCGGCCGTTCTCGATGATTCCGATATCGGTGCCTTCGATGATGGAAGGGGTGCCCTCGGGCCCGAGGTTCCAGGAGAAGCGGATTTTGTCGGCAAAGCCATCCGGCGTGCCCTTCAGCGAGAAGCGGAAGCCGGCAAAGCGTTGCTGCACACCGTCGATCAGCGCGGCGACGCCTTCATGGCCGTCACCCTGCATGAGCGGATCGCGATAGCTGACGTCTTCGGTGAAAACAGCCCTGAGCAAGGCCGCCCGGCGGTCGGCGTCGGCTTCGTTCCAGGCGATGATGTAGTTCTGGGCGATCGTGTTGAGGTCGGTCATGGTCTGTCTCCTTCGTTTGACGGTTTTGACATGACCGTTTTCGACCAGCGCCGGCGTGAAACCAATTACGCCTGAGGTAATCAGGCAAAACTATCTTGGAGAGGAAGAGAACATGAGCAGCGGCTTTTTCGGCGACATCCAGAAAATCAAATATGAAGGACCGGATTCGACCAATCCGCTGGCCTATCGCTTCTACAATCCCGACGAAGTGGTGGCCGGCAAGCGGCTGGAAGACCATCTGCGCTTTGCCGTCGCCTACTGGCATTCCTTCGCCTGGCCCGGCGGCGACCCGTTCGGCGGGCAGACCTTCGACCGTCCCTGGTTCCCCAAGGCCGGCGGCGTCGACACGATGGAACTGGCGAAACTGAAGGCGGATGTCGCCTTTGAGATGTTCTCGCTGCTCGGCGCGCCTTATTTCTGTTTCCACGACGCCGATGTGCGGCCCGAGGGAAAGGATTTCTCCGAAAGTGCGGCCCGCCTCGATGAAATCGCTGACTATTTCGCCGGAAAGATGAAGCAGACCGGGGTCAAGCTTCTGTGGGGTACGGCCAACCTGTTTTCCAACCGCCGTTTCATGTCGGGTGCGGCGACCAATCCCGATCCGGATGTGTTTGCCTACGCCGCGGCGACGGTGAAGAGCTGCATCGACGTCACCAAGCGGCTGAAGGGCGAGAACTACGTGCTGTGGGGCGGGCGCGAGGGCTATGAGACGCTGCTCAATACCGACCTTGCCCGCGAGCAGGAACAGGCCGGCCGTTTCCTGAACCTCGTCGTCGACTACAAGCACAAGATCGGCTTCAAGGGCACGATCCTGATCGAGCCGAAGCCACAGGAGCCGACAAAACACCAGTACGACTACGACGTCGCGACCGTCTACGGCTTCCTCAAGCGCTTCGGCCTGGAGAAGGAGGTCAAGCTCAACATCGAGCAGGGCCACGCCATCCTGGCCGGCCATTCCTTCGAGCATGAGCTGGCGCTGGCCAATGCGCTCGGCGTCTTCGGCTCGATCGACATGAACCGCAACGATTACCAGTCGGGCTGGGACACCGACCAGTTCCCCAACAATGTGCCGGAGATGGCGCTGGCCTATTACCAGGTCCTCCAGGCCGGCGGCTTCAAGACCGGCGGCACCAATTTCGATGCCAAGCTGCGCCGCCAGTCGCTCGACCCGCAGGATCTGCTGATCGGTCATATCGGCGGCATGGATTCTTGCGCGCGCGGCCTGAAGGCTGCGGCCCGCATGGTCGAGGACAAGGCGCTGTCGGGTCCGCTCGCCGAACGTTACGCCGGCTGGAACGGCGCCGAGGCCAAGGCGATGCTGTCGGGCAAGCGCACGCTGGAAGAGATCGCCGAGCGCGTGGTGAAGAAGAAGATCGAACCGCAGCCGCGCTCCGGCCGCCAGGAACTGCTCGAAAACATCGTCAACCGCTACGTCTGACGCTGCCTGACCGCCGGCAATCCAAGCCGGCGCACTATGCGATTCGAAAGCTTGGCGCGCGGAAACCTTTTGCGCGCCATGCTGAAACCGACGACAATGTTTTGCCCCTAAGCGCCCCTCAATCGCCCAGCTCTTGCCTTCAAACTGCCGTCACGAATCTCGTATAGATATTGCTCGTGGCGGGAGAGGAAGAAGGAGGCGAACCGATATGCAGAACGAACGTGAAATCGACGCCCTGCTCTCACCTGGCGAGGCCGGATCGATCATCGACCGGCTGATGGCAATGCCGCATCCAAAGCAGGGCGCACGCAGCACCAATGAATGGGACCGCGCCGTTGCCAGCCGCTTCGAGACCCATCTCGCGCGGCAGATGCGCTCGCAGATCGATGGCGGCAGCGACCGCCAGAATGCGGCATAAGCTCTCTTTACCTGTGCATGTCGTTGCCCCAAAACCGCTACACAGTTTTGGGCGACCTGCACTACCCCCGGCGAAGCCTGACAGGGGCTTCGCCAAAAGCTCTTGAAAATGCTCTGGAAAAGGCCGCGGCAGACGAGAACCCCGTCCGCCCGGCGATATCCGCCATGGCGATCCGCGTGTCGACCACAAGCCGGCGCGCGGCACCCAGGCGCAGCCTGAGATAATAGGCGCCCGGTGTCTCGCCGATCGACTTGCGAAAGATGCTTTCCAGCGTCCGTGCCGTCACCCCGGCGCGCCTGGCAACCGCCTCTATGGTCAGCGGCTGATCGACATGCGATTCCATCAGCCGGATCGCCTGCGCCAGCCGCGGATCATAGCCGTCGAGCCGGCCGAGCGAGACCAGCGGCTGGGCATCGGTCGCGGCCCGCGCCTGGTCGTAGATGAAGACGCTGGCGACATCGAGCGCCACCGCCATGCCGAGGCGCCTGCGAATGAGATGCAGCATCAGGTCGAAGGTCGGCGAGGCTCCGCCCGACGTGAACACCGGCCCGTCGATGACGTAGCGGTCCGGCCGGACATCGACGCCGGGGAATGCCGAGGAAAAGTCCTCCATGTCCTCCCAGTGGGTGGTGGCGCTGCGGCCTTCCAGCAGGCCGGCGCGCGCCACCAGCCAGGTGCCGGCCTCGACGCCGCCGCACGCACGGGCCGCTCGCGCCGCCCGCCGCAAAGCTGAGAGGAGAGCCGATGTCGCATAGTTTTGGGTGCCGAAGCCGGCGACGACGACAAGCACGTCGGTTGCCTCATTGGCGTCGAAACGGCCGCTGACCGCCACCGGCAGGCCGCATGTGGTGACCGGCGCCTCGCCTGTCACCGAGACCAGCTTGAAATCGAACAGGGTCTCGCCGGAAATGCGATTGGCGGCGCGCAGCGGGTCGACGGCGGAGGCCACGCACATGATCGACGAGCCGGAAAACACCAGCAACGTTACCTTGAGCGGCGTGCGCTCGGCGCGAAAGATATCCGGTTTTTCGCTTTTGATCATATCGCCTTCGTAAAACGCAAAGCAGCTTTGATCAAGTCGAGCGATGCTAGCGGCTGTTTCGAATGGGAGGAGAGTTTCGATGCCGCTTGCAATGAACCGTGAGGTCTTCATTACCTGCGCCGTGACGGGTTCCGGCGGCTCGCAGGACCGCTCGCCGCATGTGCCGCGCTCGCCCAAGCAGATCGCCGATTCGGCGATCGATGCGGCCAAGGCAGGCGCTGCCATCGTCCACTGCCATGTGCGCGACCCCGAAACCGGCAAGCCCAGGCGCGACGTGCATCTCTACCGCGAAGTGACAGAGCGCATCCGCGCGGCGGACGTCGACGTCATCCTGAACCTGACCGCCGGCATGGGCGGCGACATGGTGTTCGGCTCGCCGGAAGCGCCGCTGCCGCTCAACGAAAAGGGCACCGACATGGGCGGCGCCACCAACCGCATGGAACATGTGCGCCAATGCCTGCCGGAAATCTGCACGCTGGACTGCGGCACCATGAATTTCGCCGAAGCCGACTATGTCATGACCAACACGCCCGGCATGCTGCGCGCCATGGGCGGCATGATGACGGCGCTCGGCGTCAAGCCCGAGATCGAGGCCTTCGACACCGGGCATCTCTGGTTCGCCAAGCAGCTGGTCGAGGAAAAGGTGCTCAACCCCGACGCGCTGGTGCAGCTTTGCATGGGTGTGCCGTGGGGTGCGCCCGACGACCTCAACACCTTCATGGCGATGGTCAACAACGTGCCGTCGACATGGAACTGGTCGGCCTTCGCCATCGGCCGCAACCAGATGGCCTATGCAGCGGCGGCGGTGCTTGCCGGCGGCAATGTCCGCGTCGGGCTTGAGGACAATCTGTGGCTCGACAAGGGCGTTCTGGCGACCAATGCGCAGTTGGTCGAGCGCGCCGCCTCGATCGTCACCAATCTGGGCGCCAGAATCCTGGGGCCGGAGGAAGTCCGCAAGAAGCTCAACCTGACCAAGCGAGCGCCGATAGCGGCATAAATTATTCGCAAGGAGGGTCGATATGGCTACCGTAAAATTCACCGCGATGAAGGATGGCGACAGGCAAGACTACGAGTTCCTGACCGCCCACGAAACCGACTACGCGGCCAAGAGCGGCGAGCGGCTGCTCGACGCGCTGGTGCAGCTCGACGAGGGCCTTTCCGGCTACAAGATCACCCGGCTCGGCCATTCGCTGCAGGCGGCGACGCGCGCCTGGCGCGACGGCGCCGACACCGACTGGATCGCCTGCGCGCTGCTGCACGACATCGGCGACATCTATGCGCCCTACAATCACGACGAATACGCCGCGTCGATCCTGAAGCCTTTCGTGCGCGAACAATGTACGTGGGTGGTGGAGAAGCACGGCGATTTCCAGCGCCTCTACTACGCCCACCATCTCGGCGGCAATCGCCATGCGCGCGACCGCTTCGCCGGCCATGCCTATTTCGACGATTGCGACCAGTTCTGCGAGCGCTGGGACCAGTCGAGCTTCGACCCCGACTATGAGACGCTGCCGATCGAATTCTTCCGGCCCTTCGTCCTCGAAGTTTTCGCCCGCAAGGCCTACGACCCATCAGTCATTCGCGCCGGCGAGCGCGTGCCTCTCACCGATCCCGAAACCGCCAGGACAAGAACCGGAGCCTCTCAATGAGCATCATCAACAAGGCGGCCGCGATTGGCGGCGGCGTCATCGGCGCCGGCTGGGTGGCGCGCCTGCTCTTGAACGGCATCGACGTCTCGATCTTCGATCCTGATCCGGAGGCCTCGCGCAAGGTCTCGGAAGTGATGAAGGGCGCGCGCCGCGCCTACAAGCAGATGGTTCCCGGCGGCCTGCCCAAGGAAGGCAAGCTGACCTTCGCCAAGACGATTGCCGAGGCCGTCGCCGACGCCGACTTCATCCAGGAAAGCGTTCCGGAGCGGCTCGACCTCAAGCACAAGGTGCTGGCCGAGATCGACACCCATGCGCCCGCCAACGCCATTGTCGGTTCGTCGACCTCCGGCATCAAGCCGACCGACATGCAGGTGGCGATGAAGAAGCATCCGGAGCGGCTGGTCGTCGGCCATCCGTTCAACCCGGTCTATCTGCTACCGCTGGTCGAGATCGTCGGCGGCGACCAGACCTTTCCGGAAGCGATCGAGGTCGCCAAGGAAATCTACGCCTCGATCGGCATGAAGCCAGTCGTCATCCGCAAGGAGATCGAGGCCTTTGTCGGCGACCGCCTGCTCGAAGCCGCATGGCGCGAGGCGCTGTGGCTGATCAAGGACGGCATCTGCACGGTCGAGGAACTCGACGACATCATGCGCTACGGCTTCGGCCTGCGCTGGGCGCAGATGGGCATGTTCCAGGTCTATCGTGTCGCCGGCGGCGAGGCCGGCATGCGCCACTTCATGGCGCAGTTCGGACCGTGCCTGAAATGGCCGTGGACCAAGCTGATGGACGTGCCGGAATTCAATGACGAGCTGGTCGACCTGATCGCCACCCAGTCGGACGACCAGGCGCACGGCCTGTCGATCCGCGAGCTGGAAAAGATCCGTGACGACAATCTGGTCGCGATCATGGACGCGCTGTCGAAGCAGAACAAGGGCAAGGGCTGGGGCGCCGGCGCGCTGCACAAGGACTATACCAAGCAACTCGCCAAGCTGGCGGCGAAGAAGCCCGTGGCTTCCAAGGCGGCCGAAAGGGCCAAGGCCGCCAAGCCGGTGAAGCGGGCCGAAAAGCCGAAGAAAAAGAAGAAGGGCTGAGACCATGGATTTCGGTCTTTCGGAAGAGCAGAAACTCGTTGTCGAGACGACGCGCGCCTTCGTCGAGAACGAGCTTTATCCGCATGAACGCGAGGTCGAGCGCACCGGCGTGCTGCGCCGCGAGCTGATCGAGGAGATCAAAGCCAAGGCGATCGAGGCCGGGCTCTATGCGGCGAACATGCCGGCCGATGTCGGCGGCGCGGGTCTCGATACGGTGACCTGGCTGCTCTACGAGAAGGAGCTTGGCCGCGCCAATTACGCGCTGCACTGGACCTGCGTTGCGCGCCCCTCCAACATCCTGCTCGCCGGCACGCCGGAGCAGCGTGAAAAATACCTTTTCCCCTGCATCCGCGGCGAGAAATGGGATTGCCTGGCGATGACGGAGCCCGGCGCCGGCTCCGACCTGCGCGGCATGAAGGCGACCGCCGTGCAGGATGGCGACGACTGGGTGCTGAACGGCACCAAGCATTTTATCTCGCACGCCGATCTTGCCGATTTCGCCATCGTCTTCATGGCCTCGGGCGAGGAGGATTCACCGCGTGGAAAACGAAAGAAGA
Organism: Mesorhizobium sp. Cs1321R2N1; assembly: GCF_037179725.1. Taxonomy (NCBI): domain Bacteria; kingdom Pseudomonadati; phylum Pseudomonadota; class Alphaproteobacteria; order Hyphomicrobiales; family Phyllobacteriaceae; genus Mesorhizobium; species Mesorhizobium sp. Cs1321R2N1. The sequence continues at coordinate 8,398 of NZ_JAPYKP010000107.1, forward strand.
TCACCGCCTTCTTCGTCGACAAGGGCACCAAGGGATTTACGGTGCGCGACGGTTATCGCAACGTCTCGCATCGTGGCTATACCAACGCCATCCTCGAATTCGACGACTGCCGCCTGCCGGGATCCCAGGTTCTGGGCGAGGTGCACAAGGGCTTCGATGTCGCCAATTCCTGGCTCGGCGCGACGCGCCTGCAGGTCGGCGCCACCTGCCTAGGCCGCGCCGAGCGGGCGCTTGGCCATGCAGTCGAATATGCCGCGCAGCGCCAGCAGTTCGGCCAGCAGATCGGCAAGTTCCAGGGCGTGTCGTTCAAGCTCGCCGACATGGCGACGGAACTGAAGGCCGCAGACCTGATGGTGTTCGAAGCCGGCTGGAAGTACGATCAGGGCACCGTCACCGACCAGGACATGGCCATGGCCAAGCTGAAGGCCACCGAAATGCTTGCCTTCGTCGCCGATGAGGCGATCCAGATCCATGGCGGCATGGGGCTGATGGATGACCTTCCGCTGGAACGCATCTGGCGCGACGCCCGCGTCGAACGCATCTGGGAAGGCACATCGGAGATTCAGCGACATATTATTTCGCGGGCGCTGCTGCGTCCCTTCGGTGCTTAGAGCATGATAGCCAAAACCGGCATCCGGCTTTGTCGGGCAAACGGGATCGTTTGTCCTGAGATCGCGCTCAAAACGAAAAGATGACCATGCATAAACTCGAACGCCTTCTGCGCCCGAAATCGATCGCCGTGTTCGGTGGCGTGCAGGCCGCCGCGGTCGTGGCGCAATCGATCAAGATGGGGTTTGCCGGCGAGATCTGGCCGGTGCATCCGACCAAGGACGAGGTCGCCGGCCGCAAGGCCTACCGGTCGGTCGCGGATCTGCCCGGCGCGCCGGACGCGGCCTTTGTCGGCGTCAACCGGCACCTGACCATCGAGGTGATCAAGGCACTCGCCGAGCGCGGCGCCGGCGGCGCCGTCTGCTTTGCCGCCGGTTTCCTCGAAACCGAGGCCTATGACGAGGATGGCGAACGGCTGCAGGCCGAACTGGTTGCCGCCGCCGGCCAGATGCCGATCATCGGGCCGAATTGCTATGGCCTGATCAACTATGCCGATGGTGCGCTTTTGTGGCCCGACCAGCATGGCGGCATCAGGCTGGAAGAGGGAGGCAAGGGTGTCGCCATCATCACCCAGTCGTCCAACATCGCCATCAACATGACGATGCAGAAGCGTGGCCTGCCGATCGCCTTCCTGATGACCGCCGGCAACCAGGCGCAGACCGGCCTGTCGGAAATGGCGCTTGGCCTGATCGAGGACGAGCGGGTGACGTCGCTCGGCCTGCACATCGAGGCTTTTGATTCGGTAGCCGGCTTCGAGCGGCTGGCGGCCAGGGCGAGAGAGCTCAAGAAACCGATCATCGCCATGAAGGTCGGCCGTTCCGAACAGGCGCGGCAAGCAACCGTCTCGCACACCGCCTCGCTTGCCGGGTCGGACGCTGCTTCCGGTGCCTTCCTGAAGCGGCTCGGCATCGCGCGTGTCGATTCCATCCCCGCCTTCATCGAGGCGCTGAAGCTGCTGCACATCACCGGCCCGTTGCCTGGGTACAGGCTCTCATCGATGAGCTGTTCGGGCGGCGAGGCGTCGGTCATGGCCGACAGCGCCGAAGGGCGCTGGGTCAACTTCCCGGTGCTGACCGACAGCCATCGCGCCCATGTCAAATCGACGCTCGGGCCGCTGGTCGCGGTGGCCAATCCGTTGGACTACCACACCTTCATCTGGAACAACGAGCCGGCGATGACGGCCACCTTCACCGCCATGGTGTCGGGCGGCTTCGACCTCAACATGCTGGTGCTCGACTTTCCGCGTCCCGACCGCTGCTCGGTGACCGACTGGTGGGCGACGCTGCGCGCCTTCGAATCGGCGCTGAAGACCAACAGGGCACATGGCGCCATCGTCTCCTCGCTGCCGGAGAACCTGCCGGAGGAATACACGGCCGAACTGATGACGCGGGGCATGGTGCCGCTGTTCGGCATTTCCGAGGCAATGGACGCCGCGCAGGCGGCCGCCTTTATCGGTTGGGCCTGGCGCGAGCCACAGGCACAGCCGGTCGACACGAGGGCTGCCGGCGCATCCGACGTGCCGCGCGTCACACCTGACGAAGCCGAAGCCAAGGCGCGGCTGATCAAGGCCGGCCTTTCCGTGCCCAAGGGCGAACGCGCCGGCAATGCGGTCGAGGCGGTGATCTCGTCCATGGCGCTCGGCTTTCCGGTTGCCCTGAAGGCTCTTGGCGTAACCCACAAGTCCGAGGTCGGCGCCGTCAGGCTAAACCTCAAGGACGCCGAATCGGTCAGCACGGCAGCGCATGACTTGCTGCCGCTCGGCACCGGGCTCTATGTCGAACGCATGGTGCGCGACGGTGTCGCCGAACTGATCGTCGGCTTCACCCGAGACCCGATGTTCGGCGCTGTCATGACGCTGGGCACCGGCGGCGTGCTGGTCGAGTTGCTGCGCGACAGCGTCACGCTGATGCTGCCGGCGACCCGCGACGACATAGAAGCCGCACTGCGCGGGCTGAAACTGTTCCCGCTGCTCGAAGGCTATCGCGGCCGGCCGAAGGCCGACGTCCAGGCCGCCATCGACGCCATCGCGGGGATTGCCGGCTTCGTGCGGGAGAATGCCGGCGAGATCGAGGAACTCGACATCAATCCGCTGATCGTCTGCACGGAAGGCAAGGGCGCCTGGATCGCCGACGCGCTGCTGGTGCTGGGAGAGAACAAGAATGTCTGACGTCATTTCGACCCGCCGCGAAGGCACCATCCTCGAGGTCACGCTCGACCGTCCCAAGGCCAATGCGATCGACCTGAAGACCTCGCGGCTGATGGGCGAGACGTTCAAGGCGTTCCGCGACGATCCGGAACTGCGCGTCGCCATCGTCAAGACCGCGGGCGACAAGTTCTTCTGTGCCGGCTGGGACTTGAAGGCGGCCGCCGGCGGCGACGCGGTCGACGGCGACTATGGCGTCGGCGGCTTTGCCGGCTTGCAGGAATTGCGCGACCTGAACAAGCCGGTCCTCGCTTGCGTCAACGGCATGGCGGTGGGCGGCGGCTTCGAGCTGGCGCTGTCCTGCGACCTCATCTATGCCTCCGATCATTCCTCCTTCGCGCTGCCCGAAATCCGCGCCGGCACGCTCGCCGACGCGGCGACGATCAAGCTGCCGAAGCGCATCCCCTACCATGTCGCCATGGACCTGCTGCTCACCGGCCGCTGGATGGATGTCGCCGAGGCGCATCGCTGGGGCCTGGTCAACGAGGTGCTGCCCAAGGAAAAGCTCGAGGACCGCGTCTGGGAGATCGCCCGCCTGCTCGCCAGCGGCCCACCGCTGGTCTTCGCAGCGATCAAGGAGACGGCGCGGGTGGCGGAATCGTTGACCTTCCAGGATGCGATGAACAAGGTGACGCGGCGGCAGTTGCCGACCGTCGATGCGCTGTATGGCTCGGAGGACGGTATGGAAGGGTTCCGTGCTTTCGCGGAGAAGCGCGAGCCTGTGTGGAAGGGGAAATAACTCGGAGATGATGGCGCCAGGCGCCCCCCTCTGCCCTGCCGGGCATCTCCCCCTCAAGGGGGGAGATCGAATGTCGCCCTGGCTTTCGCCAACTTCCAACGTTTCCAGAAGAGCGCTGTCGGCAACACCGCCAATCTCCCCCCTTGCGGGGGAGATGTCCGGCAGGACAGAGGGGGGTGCCTGGGCTCAACCTTGGCAGCCCGCCCCGCACCCATGACCGACTACGCAAAACTCCTAGACGCCGAGACTTGGGCCTTCATCGAGCGGACCAATTCCTATTATCCCCCCGACACGATCGACTACACGATCGCGCGGCAGCGCGAGATCTATGATCGCATGTGCCGCGAGTTCTTTGCCGGCTATCCGCAAGGCGTGACGGCCGAGACGACCGCCATCGCCACACCTGCCAACAACATCCCAATCCGCATCTATCGCAACGCGACGCCGGACCGTGCCGCCATGGTGCTCTATATCCATGGCGGAGGTTTCATCCTCGGCGGCCTGGACAGCCACGACGATGTCTGCGCCGAGCTTTGCGGCCGCACCGGTTATGAGGTGGTCTCGGTCGATTACCGGCTGGCGCCGGAGCATCTACACCCAGCCGCTTTCGACGATGCGATGACCGCCTTCGAATGGGCCGCGGGGAGCTCCGACCGCCCGGTGGTGCTGTGCGGCGACAGCGCCGGCGGCAACCTTTGCGCCGCCGTTGCGCACGCGACGCGTGGCCATGCGAAAAAGCCGGTCGGCCAGGTGCTGATCTATCCCGGTCTCGGCGGCGATCGCTCGCGCGGCTCCTATGTGACGCACGCCGAAGCGCCGATGCTGACGGTGCGCGACCTTGAATTCTACAAGCACATCCGCACCGGGGGCGTGGACCAGACCGGTGACATCACGCTGTCGCCGCTGGCCGATGCCGATTTCACCAACCTGCCGCCGACCGTGCTGATGACCGCCGAGTGCGACCCGCTGTCATCCGATGGCGAGGCCTATCGTGACCGCATGGTCGCGGCGGGCGGGCGCGCCACCTGGTTCGAGGAACCCGGCCTGGTGCACGGCTATCTCAGGGCCCGGCACAGCGTCGGCCGTGCCCGCGCGAGCTTCACCCGCATCGTCGACGCGGTGGCGACGCTCGGAAAGGGCGGCTGGACCTGGTAGGCGCCAATGGGCTGTCTCGTTCAGGAGGCCTTGGCCAGGAAACTCTGATAGTCCGATTTCGCCTGCAGCAGGCGCAGCACGTTCTCGCGCGAACCGCGCACATGGGCGCGCGCCAGCGTTCCGGCGCGGCGAGCGTCGTTTGCGCAGATCGCCTCGACGATCTCGGCATGCTCGTCGCGGGCGATCTTCCATTCGTCGAGCCACAAGAGTTCGGTCCAGACATAGTGCTGGCACTTGTCGAGGATGCCGCACAGCATGCCGTGCAGCATCGCATTGCCGCTGATTTCGGCAATGACGCGGTGCAGATCGATGCCGACCTCCAGTTCCTGGAATTTTTCGCGCGTGGTGCGATCGGGAATGGCGGCCAGCCGCTCGCACTCGGCCAGCATGGCACGCAGCCGCGCCTTGTCCTTCTCCGTGGCAGCCGCCGCCGCCAGTTCGGTCGCATGACCGTCGAGCAGTTCGCGGATGTCGAAGGCCTCGCGGAACATGTTGATGTCGAACTCGGTGACGGCATAGCCCTGGCGCGGCCGGCCGGTGACCAGTCCGTCGCGCTCCAGCCGGTTGAAGGCCTCGCGCACCGGCGTGCGGCTGACATTGAGTTTGGCCGCGATATCACTTTCGGTGACGCGCGAGCCCGGCGGAATCTGGCCGGTCACGATCATCGCCTTGAGCGCGGAATAGACCGAGTCGCGCAGCGTGTTTTTTGTTTCCTTGGCCAAGTTCCGTTCCCAGTTCTCCGGCTTCTTTAGCCGAACATTGCCTCGTTTGTAGTCGCAGTCGGCGCAATTTGCCACGCCCTGCGGCACCGTCCCATCGCGTCGAATTGATCGTGCTCGCCGGAGTTGACAACACCGATCTCTCGGTTACATTCGAAATTGTATACAAAATCGCATGCCAAATCAAAAACAAATGGGAACACCGGTCGGAGAACCGAAATGAACAGGAACTTTAGAACTTTCGCGATAGCCGGCCTCATTGCCTCCGTGGCAGTGCCTGCCCTCGCCGCCGACACCATCACCGTCGCCTCGTGGGGCGGCACCTATCAGGAAGCGGAAACCAAGGCCTTCTTCAAGCCGACCGCCGATGCGCTCGGCATCACCATCAAGGAAGACACCACCAACGGCCTCGACGACGTGCGCCTGCAGGTGACCGGCAATGCCGTCAAATGGGACATCACCGAGCTGGGCGCCGACGAATGCGCGCGCGGCTCCAAGGAAGGGCTGTTCGAAAAGCTGGATTACAGCATTATCGACAAGAGCGGCATCAACCCCAAGCTGGTGCATGACGACTGGGTCGGCATTTCCTACACCTCCGTCGTGCTGATCTATCGGACCGACGTCTTCGGCGACAAGGGCCCGAAGACCTGGGCCGACTTCTGGAACGTGGAGAAGTTTCCGGGACGGCGCGCGCTGAGCAGCAGCCAGGCGACGGAGACGCTGAGCGTCGCCGCACTCGCCTCGGGCTTGCCGATCGACAAGGTCTATCCCGTCGACATCGACGGCGCGCTGAAATCGGTCGACAAGATCCGTGGCCATGTCGATGCCTGGTGGACCTCCGGCGCCCAGGCCATGCAACTGGTGAAGGATGGCGAAGTCGATATGGCCAGCATCTGGAACGGCCGTGCCGGCACCCTGAAGAAGGCAGGCGCGCCGGTCAGCTTCTCGTTCGACCAGGGCGTGCTCACCGCCGACTGTATGGTCATCCCCAAGGGCGCCAAGAACAAGGAAGCGGCGATGAAGGCGCTGGCGATGTTCGTCAGCCCGCAGTTGCAGGCCAATCTGCCGCTCTATGTCGACAATGGGCCGGTGAACGAGAAGGCTTTCGAGACCGGCAAGATCCCGCCCGAGCGGATCAAGGACATCAACTCCGCGCCCGAAAACGTCAAGAAGCAGGTGTTGCAGGATGCCGAGTTCTGGCGCGACACCCTCGTCGAGGCGACGGAAAAGTTCAACAATCTGATCCAGCAATAGGCCGGAACCCTGACATTGCGGGGCGGCGCAAACGCCGCCCCCTTCAGTCTCTGCCCAGGAGAAAACGATCTTGTCCATTGCACCATCCGCGCTGCCGATCAGCATGCGCCGGATCGAGAAACGATTTGGCAGCGTGCCGGTGCTGCGCGACCTGAATCTCGATGTCGAGGCCGGCGAGTTCCTGACGCTGCTCGGGCCTTCCGGATCGGGGAAGACGACGCTGCTGATGATCCTGGCCGGTTTCGTCAGAGCCAATGGCGGGAGCATCAAGGTTGGCGGCGACGAGATCATCACCACGCCGCCGCACAGGCGCAATATCGGCATGGTGTTCCAGAACTATGCGCTGTTTCCGCATATGAATGTCTTCCACAACATCGCCTTTCCGCTGAAGCAGCGCGGCGTCGCGGCAGCCGAAACGGCGCAGCGGGTGGAGAAGGTGCTGGAGCTGGTGAAGCTGCAGGGGTTGGGCGAGCGCCGTGTCGACCAGCTCTCCGGCGGCCAGCGCCAGCGCGTGGCCCTGGCGCGCGCCATCGTCTTCGAGCCGCGCATCGTCTTGATGGACGAACCGCTGTCGGCGCTCGACAAGGGTCTGCGCGAGCATATGCAGATCGAATTGCGCGCGCTTCATCGCCGTCTTGGCATGACGACGGTCTATGTCACGCACGACCAGCGCGAAGCCATCACCATGTCGGACCGTATTGCCGTGATGAACGCTGGCCGCATCGAACAGCTCGACAAGCCCGAAACCCTCTATGCCGCGCCGAAGACGCAATTCGTGGCCGGTTTCATCGGCGAATCGAATTTCATTCCCGTCGAGTGCCGCAACGGGTCGGTCTGGTATCAGGACAGGCGAATCCAGACCGGCGCACCGACACCGCCGGCGGGTCGGCATCTGATGGTGGTGCGACCGGAGAAGTTGCGGCTGGTCACCGCGGACGAGCCGTCGACCGACATCAATGTGCTCGATGCGACGGTCAGCGATATCATCTACCAGGGCGACAGTTTCGTCTGCTATGCCAGCCTGAGTGACGGCCGCCAGCTGACGTTGCGCGATTATTGCCGCAGCGATGTGCTGGCCAGAATGCCGGCGCCCGGCCAGCCGATCACGCTCGGCCTCGATGCAAAGGACACGATCCTGGTGGCGGCCGAGGGATGAGCGCGTTATCCGCCCTGCTGAAAGAGATCGCCGGCCCGGCGGGGCAGGATTTGAACGCGCAAGAGCTACGCGCCGATGCGCGGCGGGAGTCACTGCGGCTGCTGGCGCTGCTGGCGCCGAGCCTGTTTCTCGTCTGCGCCATCATCATCGTGCCGATCGGCTGGCTGTTCTGGCTGTCGCTGTTCGACGAGACCGGCGCCTTCAGCGCCGCCAACTACGCACGCTTTTTCGAGCAGGCCTCCTACATCAGGACCTTCATCACCACCTTCAAGGTCGCCTTCATCGTTACCGGCGCCTGCGTGCTGCTGGGCTATCCCCTGGCCTACATGCTGTCGCAGCTGCCGCGCCGGGCCGCCTCGATCTGCCTGATCTTCGTCATCCTGCCGTTCTGGACATCGGTTCTGGTGCGCACCTATGCCTGGCTGGTGATCCTGCAGCGCAAGGGCCTGATCAACAGCTGGCTGATCGACCTCGGCGTGATCAGCCAGCCGCTGTCGCTGGCCAATAATTTTTCAGGCGTGGTCATCGGCATGACGCACATATTGCTGCCGTTTCTCGTTTTGCCGCTCTACGCCTCGATGAAGACCATCGACACCGACTGCCTGCGCGCCGGCATGAATCTCGGCGCCGGCCCGGCCGCGACCTTTAGGCAGATCTTCTTTCCGCTGTCGCTGCCCGGCCTCGCCTCGGGCGTGGTCATCGTCTTCGTGCTGTGCCTAGGCTTCTTCGTCACGCCGGCGCTGATGGGCGGCGGCAAGGTGGTGATGTGGGCGATGCGGATGGAACAGACCACCAGCCTCTATTCCAACTGGGGCGTGGGTGCGGCACTCGGCGTGGTGCTGCTGGTGGTCACGCTGGCTCTTCTGGGCCTGTTCCAGTGGCTGCTCGGCGCGCGCGCCACCGGCGTATGGAGTTCGCGATGAGCGGAGATATCGGCCTGCCGATCTCGCACCGGCAACGCCTGTGGCTCTACGGCCTCGGCGGCCTCGTGCTGTTGTTCCTGATCGCGCCGTCGGTCATCATCGTCATCATGTCGTTTTCGGATTCCACGCTGCTGCAATTCCCGCCGCAGCAATGGTCGCTGCGCTGGTACCAAAGCTACTTCCAGTCGCTGGAATGGCGCGACGCCACCATCGTGTCGGTGAAGGTCGCTGTCATGACCGCGCTGGTGGCGACGCCGCTCGGCACCGCGGCGGCCTACGCCATCAACAGGGGCACGCTGCGCTTCAACGGCACCATCAACGCGCTGCTCACGGCGTCGCTGATCATCCCGGTGATCCTTGTCGGCATCGGCACCTTCTTCCTCTATGCGCGCATCGGCCTCAACAACACGCTGACCGGCCTTGTCATTGCCCATACGGTGCAGGCGCTGCCGCTGGTGGTGCTGACGGTGCTGTCGGGCCTGCGCTCCTACGACATGAACCAGGAGCGCGTGGCGCGCAGCCTGGGCGCGGGACGCATCGCTGCCTTCTGGCAGGTGACGATGCCGCAGATCCGCTTCTCGATCGTCTCGGGGGCGCTGTTTGCCTTCATCACCTCCTTCGACGAAGTTGTCGTCTCGCTGTTCATCTCGGGCGGCGAGACCACCACCTTGACGCGCCGCATGTTCAACGCGCTGCGCGACCAGATCGACCCGACCATCGCCGCCATCTCGACCTGCCTGATCGTGCTCTCGGTTCTGCTGTTGTCGCTGGCGCAGATCTTCGGCCGCCGGCATTGATTTCATCGGACCCATTCGCTTCAAGTGACCCTAGGGATATCCAGACCAAAATGCGTGATTTCCAGTTTCCCGGCCGCTCGCCGGTTCGTGCCACGGAAGCCATTGCCGCGACATCGCACCCGCTCTCGACGCTGGCGGCCATCGAGATGCTGCGCGCCGGCGGCAATGCCATGGATGCCGCCATCTGTGCGGCCGCCGTGCAGGGCGTGGTCGAGCCGCAATCGACCGGGATAGGCGGCGATTGCTTTGTCCTCTACTGCCCCAAGGGACAAAGCGAGGTGCTGGCTTTCAACGGCTCCGGCCGGGCGCCGGCGGCCGCGACCGTCGACTGGTATCGCGACAAGGGTTTTAACGAGCTTCCGAAGCAGGGGCCGCACGCGGTGACAGTGCCAGGCGCCATCGACGCCTGGTGCCGACTGCTTGAGGATCATGGCAGCAAGAGCTTGGCCGAAGTGCTGGCGCCGGCGATCCACTATGCCGAGAACGGCTATGTCGTGCACGACCGCGTCGCCTTCGACTGGGCCGACCCGGAGACCGATCTTTCCGCCGACGAGCATGCCGCGCGCATCTTCCTGCCCGGCGGCACCGCGCCGAAGGCCGGCGACGTGCACCGCCAGCCGGAACTCGGCGCCACTTTGCGGATAATCGCAAAGCACGGCCGCGCCGGGTTCTACGAAGGCGCGGTCGCCGGCGACATGGTGCGCCGGCTCAAGGAATTGGGCGGACTGCACACGGCCGAAGATTTCGCCATGACCCGAGGCGACTATGTGGCGCCGGTCAGCGTCAGCTATGGCGGCCATGAGATTCACCAGATGCCGCCGAACAACCAGGGGCTGACGGCGCTTTTGATGCTGAACGTGCTGTCGGGCTTCAAGCTCGGCGGGCTCGACCCCAACGGCGCCGAGCGCCTGCACCTGGAGATCGAGGCCGGGCGGCTGGCCTATCGCGACCGCGACCGTTTCGTCGGCGACCAGGACCGTATCCCGGTGCCCGTGAGGGAGCTTCTGTCGGCCGCTTACGCCGAGCGGCTGCGCGCCGAGATCGACCGCGAGCGCGCCATGACCCATCTGCCTGACGTCCAGTTGCCGGGCAGCGATACGGTCTACATCTCGATCGTCGACCGCGACCGCAACGCGGTCTCCTTCATCAACTCGACCTATTACTCCTTTGGCAGCGGCGTCGTCGGTCCGAAGACCGGCGTGGTGCTGCAGAACCGCGGCTCGAGTTTCCGCCTCGATCCGGCGCACCCCAACGCCATCGCGCCCGGCAAGCGGCCGATGCACACGATCATGCCCGGCATGGCGACAAGAAACGGCCGCGTGGTGATGCCGTTCGGCGTCATGGGCGGCGGCTACCAGCCGTTCGGCCATGTCCATCTTTTGACCAACATGATCGATTTCGGCATGGACCCGCAGCAGGCGCTCGATGCCCCCCGGGTGTTCTACGTCGACAGCATGGTGGAAGCGGAGCGCAACGTGCCCACCGAGGCGATCGAAGGCCTACGCCGGCGCGGCCACGCCATCACCGAGCCGCACCATCCGCTCGGCGGCGGCCAGGCGGTGCTGATCGACTGGGAAAAGGGAACGCTGACCGGCGCGTCGGACCCGCGCAAGGATGGGATGGCGCTGGGGTATTGAGGTTTACGGCAGGATGATTGGTCGCAGCCTTTGAAAGCCGGGGTTTCCTCTCCTCTACAACGTGGGGGGTCCTAAGGACGGACGAGACCCGTGGCTCGCCCCGGCATGGTGGCTCGGCGAAGCCGAGACGGAGCGGGGGCGGCGCCAACGTCGACTGGACTTTCACAAGCACTCGTCTGAAACATAGCCGGTGACCATGACCCAGACCCACACAGACCTCTCCCGCCGCCTCGTGGCCGGCGCCGACGACGCGCCGGCCATCCTAGCACCCGACAGGCCCACGCTCACCCATGGCGGCCTGCGCGCGCTGATCAAAGCCACAGCCACACAGCTGCACGCGCTCGGTATCGGCCGGGGCGACAGGGTGGCGATCGTGCTGCCGAACGGGCCGGAGATGGCAACGGCCTTCGTCGCCGTGGCGGCCACCGCTTCGACGGCGCCGCTCAACCCCGCCTACCGGGCCGACGAGCTCGATTTCTACCTGACCGACATCGGTGCCAAGGCGATCCTCGTCGCCGAGAACGAGACTGGCCCTGCCGTGACGGTGGCCGGGCGCCTCGGCATCGGCGTGCTGCGGCTCATCGTGCCGCCGGACGCGCCAGCCGGCAGTTTTGCCATCAAGGGCGCGGCGGTCGGCCAGCAAGCGGCGCCCGCCATGGCTGGGAACGACGACGTCGCCCTGCTGCTGCATACGTCGGGCACCACCTCACGCCCCAAGCTGGTGCCGCTCAGCCATGCCAATGTCGCGGCCTCCGCCCGCCATATCGGCGCGACGCTTGGGCTGACGGCGGATGACCGCTGCCTCAACATCATGCCGCTGTTCCACATCCACGGCCTGATCGCGGCGGTGCTGTCGTCGCTGGCATCGGGCGGCAGCATCTACTGCACGCCGGGCTTCAACGCGCTGCGCTTCTTCCAGTGGCTGGGCGATGCGAAACCGAGCTGGTACACCGCCGTGCCGACCATGCACCAGGC